>CALDGN010000001.1 GCA_937942965.1 uncultured Acidimicrobiales bacterium
CGCGCGGGCACTGGCGTCGGTGAGGTCCAGCTCTGTTCCGGCGGCTCGTCCTCGGCTTCGTCGGCTGTGTTCGCAGGTGCCGGCGTCGCTGTCGCTGTCGCCGCAATGGTCCGATCTCCGATCAAGCCGGGCGTCGCGTTCGCCGTGGTGGAACCCGACGAGCTTCCGAATGGGTTGCTTGCACTCGCACGGGTTTCGATGCCGCTACAGGCTGAGCCGAGTACGGCAACAAGAACGAGCAACACGGACCACATACGGCATGACCACATACGAGGGGAAGAACGCATGGGGTCAACGTACGACTGGCGCTCTCGTCGTACCGGACGCTGACCCGACGCCAACCGGGCGCCTCGCCAACGGCTGTCTAGAGCGGGTGAACTAGCCGCCGAGACCTGCAAGTTCTTCAGGGGTCAAGCAACCAAGGACGATCGCCGTCACCTGGGCTTCGCCCTCGGCGTCGTTGCCGCTCATCATCGCAGCGATCGTCTCGCCCGTTAGTTCGGTGTCGATACACGTGATGGTTTCCTCGGAAAGCACTGTGCCGTCGAGCGCTGCCTGGTCAGCCATGATCTGGCCCATGGACAGGCAGGAGAACATTGCGGCCATGAGCGGTCCGGTGGCCTCGGGGTCGACATCATCCATCGAGCCGCCGTCGTTGATCATCGCACCCCAGAACAACCGCATGGTCTCGTCTGGGAACGCACCGCGAATGCACTCGGTGTCGAGCGCGTTCGCCATCTGCGGATCGTCGGCGAACTCCGAGATCATCAACTCGGCGAAGACTGGGCCAGGCACACACATCGTGATGCTGTCGACCAAGGCCTCTTCGGCCTCAGCCGGCAGGGGAAGATCCTCGCCGAGGCTGGCGAAGCCCATCAGAACCTCGCGGCGGTTCGGGTTGTCGGCATCGAGCTGGCCAACAAGACACGTGCCGAGCTCGGCGCCCATTTCCGGCTGAGCCGAGGCGACGCTGTCGGTGAAACCGTCGGTGAACTGGGCCGCAGCCGCGTCGGGTGCACAGTCGAGTGCGATGAGCGCCGTGTCGACCTGGTCATCGATCGCGAGCTGATCGAAGTCGGTGCCGGAAATCGCATTCGCCAACAGATCCGGCTGTTCTGCAAGCCCCTTCACGACGCACGCGATCTCGCTCGGACTGAGGTCATCGCCCAACTGGCTTCGCTCGAGCATGCGAGTCGCTTCGTCGGTCTCTGGAACCGCGGTCGGCTCGGGAGCGTCCGTTGGCTCCGGGACTGCGGTTGGTTCAGCCGTCGGCGCTGGTGCTGGTTCGTCATCGTCGGCGTCGTCGGTGAGGTTGGCGTCGTCGGTGAGGTCGGCGCTTTCAGCCTCGCTCGACTCGTCAGCGGTGGCAGCCGACGTCGCCGTTGTTGTCGTCGTCGACGAGCAGGCAGAAGCGCCAAGAACGATGGCGAGCAGAAGAGCAAAGAACCGTTGCATATCCCGATGATACGAACCGACTGCGACGACACACAGGGGACGTATCCCCCAGTGCGCGGTGGGCTAACCCAGAGCCACTTCGTGGCGGCACTTAACAATTCGTTAAGCTCCCCAGATGGAGTTCACCCTCAACGACGAACCCGCTCGCATCGAGGGAGACCATGAGCACCTCCTCGCCGCGTTGCGTGATGAGCTGCATGTCTTCTCTCCGAAGGACGGCTGTTCGCCAACCGGCCAATGCGGTTGCTGCACCGTGCTTGTCAACGGCAAGGCTCGGGTCGCCTGCCAGACGCCGCTCGAAAAGGCCGAAGGCGGCACTGTCGTCACCCTCGAAGGAATCGACGAGGCCGAGCGAGCCCGCATGGCGCAAGCCTTCGCCGCGTTCGGTGCGCTCCAGTGCGGCTTCTGCACGCCCGGCATTCTCATGCGCACCAAGTCGATGCTCGACAAGGACCCCGAGCTGTCGCGTGAAAAGGCCGCCCGCCTGCTCGGCGGCAACCTGTGCCGCTGCACCGGCTACACCAAGGTCCTCGACGCCGTCGAGGCACTGGCCGCCAACGAGATTCCTGTCGCGCTGCCGCCCAAGGGCGTCGGCACCCGCGGCATCAAGTACGAAGCTGCCGAGCTCAGCCTGGGCGATCGGCCCTTCATCGACGACATGGTTCCCGCCGGCTTGTTGCACGGCGCGTTCCGACTGACCGATCACGCTCGCGCTGACATCGTGGCCATCGACACCAGCGCGGCCGAAGCCGTGCCGGGTGTCGAGCGAGTGCTGACCGCAGCCGATGTGCCAGGCGAACTTCGCCACGGTCTCATCCACAAGGACTGGCCGGTCTTTATCCCGATCGGTGGCCGCACCAGCTACCGGGGCGACGTGATCGCGATGGTCGTCGCCGCCGATCGACCAACGGCACGCCGAGCTGCGGAGCTGGTCGAGATCCAATACGACGTGCACGAGCCGATCGTGAATCCACTTCTTGCGATCGAGTCCGACGAAGACGCCGTCTGGGAACTCGACGGCAACGTGCTCTCGACCTCGACCTACACACGCGGCGACGCCGAGGCCGGACTCGCGAGCGCGGCGCACGTGGTGCGTGACACGTTCCAGACCCAACGCATCGACCACGCGTTCCTCGAACCCGAGTCGACACTCGCCGTGCCCGTCGCGGCCGGCGAGCCGCTGCCGCTGACCAACGGCGATACCGCGGGCGACGCCGTCGACTTCGACCGTCTGATGGTCTACTCCGGCGGCCAAGGCATCTGGGATGACCGCAACGACATCGCACGCATCCTGGCCGTCGATCCCGACGTCGTCGTCACCGAACTCGTCAGCAACGGCGGCGCCTTCGGTGGCAAAGAGGACATGTCGAACCAGGGCCAGACAGCGCTGGCGGCCTGGCTGCTCAAGCGCCCGGTGAAAACGACCTTCAGCCGCGAAGAGTCGTTCTTGGTGCACACCAAGCGCCATCCCATCCGCATGGAGTACGCAGCCGGTTGCGATGCCGACGGCAAGCTCGTCGGCTTGCACGTGCGCATGGTCGGAGACTCTGGCCCGTACGCCTCGGTCGGCATGAAAGTCCTCGAACGCGCTGCCGGTCACGCCTGCGGCCCCTACGTGATTCCGAACATCGACGTCGAAGCAATCGCCGCTCGCACAAATAACTCGGTGTGTGGCGCGTTCCGCGGCTTCGGTGCCAACCAAGCCCAGTTCGCAATGGAAGGTGTGCTCGACCGCCTCGCCGAACAGGTCGGCATCTCGGGTTGGGAGATCCGCAGCCGCAACGTCATCGAACCC
>CALDGN010000002.1 GCA_937942965.1 uncultured Acidimicrobiales bacterium
GAACTCACCGGCCTGCCCGGCGTTGCACCCATGCTGGTCGGCGACTGCGCAGTGGACTGGTCGTTCGTGCGTGGTGACAACAACGATGTCGGATTCGGTCCGGTGCGGGTGGATGTTGATGCCGCCACGATCTTCCAATGCGACGGGGTTCCGTCGACGCACGAACCCATCGGGCTGCTCGAGTTGCTCGCCCGCACATCGAACGGAGACGGTGCCGATATTCGATTGGCAGATGACGACACGATGTTCCTGATCCGGGACGTGTCGGTCATCCGCCTCGACCGCTGACGCGTCGACAGCGAGCGTTGTCTGATCGGAAGTGCCGGTCGACGAGTCGACGGAGATTGCTCGACGAGTCGGTTCGCTCGAGACTTACACGCCCCTGCAAGCGAGGGCGAAGAAGCTCCTCGGCGTGCTTGGGGCGGAGTACGTCGAACCACCCGAACCTGAGTACCGCGCGGCTTCTGCCAGCGTCTGTGAACGCTCGGCGCTTACCGCAGCGGTCGGCAACGGTTCGATTGGTGCTGAGCTCAGGGTTCAGCGCACGAGGACTGGCTTCATCGACGGTTGTTGCAGCGCCTGCTCGGCGTCGTCGAAGTGGATCGTTTCGGTGGTGACCAATGCCGGGTCGAAGCCGGCCTCGACGAGTGCAAGTGCTGCCGGGATAGCCGTTCGTGCGTGTGCTCGACCTGCGTGAAGAGTGCAGCATCGCGAGTACATCGCCATCATGGGCAGGGCCTGGTCTTCCAGGTAGAGCGATGGGCTGGTGCACCAACCGTCGAAGGCGGTGCTGTTGATCGCGCAGCGCAAGCCCTCGCCGGTTCCGGAAGCATCGACGGTGACCGGGAACCTGCCCGCTTTGCGTGGAAACGGGCCGGCCATGACCTCGACGCCGAGCGCAGCAGCGATCTCTTGTCGGCCGGTGTCGTCATCGAGATAGACCACGCGTTCGGAGCCGGCCCACTTCGCGAGGCCCGCAGCGTAGAGCCCAATGGAATTGGGGCCGGAGTCTCCGGCGACGACGAGCACCGGAGCGCCCGGCTCGGCTTCGAGTTGCGGCCCGATGCAACGCCACGCGTCTGCGATGTTGTCGCCCATGCTCGCAACCTTGGCTGCGTCAATGCCGTCGGGAAGCCGAACCAGCATGGCGTCGGCGTGAGGGACCAGCGTCAGGTCGGCGAGGAGGCCACCCCATTGGAGGCCACCCATCGTTCCCAATCCGTACGTCGACAGCGGCGGGTGGGCGGCGCAGTTGCCGGTGCGCCCGCGACGGCACGGCTCACACGACCCGCACGAAATCTGGAATGGCACGATCACCGTGTCTCCAACGGCGACCGAAGTGACCGCGTCGCCGATCTCGACCACCTCGGCAACGCCCTCGTGGCCGAGTGGGTACGGCCCGCCCAGCGGGTAGGCACCGCGCAGAACTCCAACGTCGAGGTCGCAGAGCGCGACTGCGATCGAACGCACGATCGCGGCTTCTGAGGCTCCGGGTCCCGACAGCTCCGGAGCCGTGGTCTCCTGCCATTTCACTGTTCCGGCTCGTTCGAACATCAACTGTTTCATGGTTCTCCTCGGGGGTCTGCACGGATCTCTCGTGCTCTTACGATCGTAATAGTTAGACGCGCGTCAGACCAAATAGGCTCGGCAGCGTGGCTCCCCGCAACGACACCCGAAAAAGGATGGTCAGGACCGCTGCGTCGCTCCTGCAGCGCCAGGGATTCGCCGCGACTGGCTGGCGCCAAGTCGTGGCCGAGAGCGGAACGCCGTGGGGAACGCAGTCGCATCACTTTCCGGGAGGCAAGGAAGAACTCGTTGTTGCGGCGCTCGGCCGGTCAGGCGACGACTACGAACGGCTCGTGCGGGCGACGTTCGAGCGCGGGGCGCCAGCGGACGCCATCAGAGCTTGGGCAAAACTCGCAGCGCAAGTGCTGGAGTCCACTGGGTGGGCCGATGGTTGTCCGGTCGCAACGGTCGCCCTCGAGCAAGCTCACGAGTCGGAGAAGATCGGAGATGCTTGCGCAGTCGCGTTCACAAGTTGGCGCGCAGCAATCAGCGATGGACTGGTGGCCGCCGGGGTCGAGAAGCGCCGCGCCGCGCCGTTGGCGATCATGATCTTGGCGTCGATCGAGGGAGCCTTGCTACTCGCTCGCGCTGAACGCGACAGCGGCCCACTCATCGTTGTCGGAGACGAACTCGCCTCCCTCCTCGACTCCGAGATGGCGAAGTAGGTCGGTTCGCGCAGCCGCCCAACGGCGACGAGTTTGTTGGTGGTTTTTCGTTGCAGAAGTCGGACGGTTGTAACACCCCCATGCGCATCATTGCTGCATGAAGTTGTCCGACGCATACGGGTTGCTGGAGCTGGCGGTCGAGACTGCCGGCTCGCCCGATGCTGCCCATGGCGAGTTGAAGGTTGCGGTCGAAGCGACGTTTGCGGTTGAGGCGTTCGCGGCGTCGGTTCGTGCGGGGTTGGTGCGTTCATTGGCCGAGCAACCAACCGCGTTTCCTGAAGCCGTGATTGCCGAAACGTCGGGGT
>CALDGN010000003.1 GCA_937942965.1 uncultured Acidimicrobiales bacterium
CGCCGACCGTCGCCCACCACATCGCTGACCTGCCCACGATTCTGCGGCTTGTCGCGACCGGGGTAGCGGCGGCGCTCGTGCCCGACCTCGGTCTGACCGACCCGCCGCCCGGTATCGACATCGTCGACCTGGAACCGGCGCAGCACCGAGTGATCGATGTGGTGTACCGCTCGGCTTCTGCGAAGCGGCCTGCGATCCAGGCGTTCCTGGCCACGGTTGCCGAGGTCGCCGACGAACTCGGACTGGACCGGTCCTGACATAGTTGAGCGCAACCTGTCGGTTGTGCCAGGATGACTGGCAATTGGTCGGGGAGTGGTTCCTGCGACCTCAAGAGCCCTTGATCTGAAAGTTGGCTCTCGAAGTGTGGTGGCCGCTCGGGTGAACGACCGAACCGGAAGGAACGTATGAACTCCAGACTCAAGGCCGTGGTCAAGCAACTGGCCGGCAGCGTCGACAACGAAGTGTTCGCGGCCGCGCCGCGCCCGCACGACCCGGCGGATTACGTCCGCCCAGACCTCGATGGTTCAGGTCCGGCCGCCGCTGACATCCCGCTTGACGGCACCAAGCCTGACGCATCGCTCGACGTGTGGCCGCCTCGCACACTCGACGGGTGCCGCGAACCGCTGGCTTCTGAGGCCCCCGATCTTCGTGGCGTATGGGAGTGCTACGAAGGCCGCATGAAGGGCCACGTCGAGCGGGTCGAACAGGCCGGCAACCGGATCACCATCACCACGGGTGGCTTGGTGCACGACATGTTCTGCGACGGCACGCTCGAGAACGGGGTCGATGACGTCGCTGGGTTCGGCGGTTCGCGCATCCGAGTCGCGGCGACGTTCGAAGGCGGCGTGCACAAGCTGCGCCCATTCGGGAAGAAGGTCGTGGCAGTGACCCGCAAGCTCGATGGCGACGAGATGATCTGGCGCTACGGGCCGTACCGGAACCGGCTGCGTCGCCTTGAGTCCCCACCGTTCGATCATCCCGCGACCCGCGCCGCCGCCGAGTCAGCCGGCACGCTGCCCGACTAGCCACATCCTGTCGTATTACGAGATACTCTCGATGTATGACAATGATGAGCTTTCGTGTCGAAGACGCCGAAGCCGAGGACGCTCAACGCTGGGCACACAAGTTAGGAATCGACCGGTCCGAACTGTTGCGCGAAGCGTTGCACCGGCATCTGGTTCGACTTGCCGCAGAACAAGACATGACCGCGTACGACGAGTCGCCGATTTCGGAGTCCGAGATGGCGTTGGCCTCGAGCGCTGAGTGGGGTCCCGCTGAAGACTGGTCGGACTGGTCTGATGCAGCGGGGTGAAATCTGGTTCGCTGAGACCCCAGGCGGTGATCGACCAGTCCTGGTGCTGACGCGAGACCCGGTTGCAGGCCGCATTGGATATGTGGTCGTCGCAGCCCTGACTCGCACGGTCCGAGGCCTCGTGTCAGAGCTCGAACTGACTGCGGCCGCGGATGGTGTGCCGTCGGACTGCGTCGTGAACTTCGACAACATCCATACCCTGCCTCGGAGTTCGTTCAGGCGTGTGATCGCGACCCTGGGGGCTCCCCGAATGGCCCAGGCGTGCCAGACCCTTCGCGACGCAACTGGTTGTTGATCCCGAGGCAACGCTCGCCGTCGCAAACGATGTGAATGAAACAAACCGACTGCGCTGCCAAGCTGCCGGCCATAGCGACCGTCGGCGGTAGCGTCGCCAGGGTGCAGGTGATCGGTGCAGGGTTCGGCAGGACCGGGACGCTCTCGCTGAAGCAGGCGTTGGAGGAGCTCGGGTTCGGTCCCTGCTATCACATGCAAGAAGTGATGCGTCGACCGTCGCATGTGCGGCTTTGGCTCGACTATGCCGAGACGGGCAACGCTCCGTGGGATGAGTTGTTCGACCGGTTCGGGTCGGGCGTGGACTATCCCGTCGCAAACGTCTGGGCCGAGCTCGCCGAGCACTATCCCGACGCCAGGGTGATCCTGACCGTGCGCGATCCCGAACGTTGGTGGGAAAGCACCAACTCGACCGTCTACGGCTTTCGCACGGCGTTTGCACCATGGTTTCGGGTGGCGGTTCCGCACATCGGACGGTTTGTGGAGATGGTCGAGAAGTGCGTATGGGTAGGCCTCTTTGACGGACGGTTCGCCGATCGAGACCATGCGATTGGGGTATTCGACGACCACAGTGAGCTTGTTCGGTCCACGTGCCCGCCTGAGCGGCTGCTTGAGTTCGAGGTGGCGCAAGGCTGGGAACCGTTATGCGCGTTCCTCGATGTTCCAGTTCCTAACAAGCCGTTTCCTCACGTCAACGATGCTGCAGCGACGAAGCGCGCCGTCACGTCGGCGCACTACGTCACCCGGGCGCTCCCGTTTGTTGGCGCCTCGGTCGCCGCAGGGGTCGCCATCCGGCGGATGCGCGGTTAGTTCGCTCAGCCGGGCCACGGGCAGTATCATGTCCGTCGCCGACCGCATCCGGCCATCGCAAGTCCGAACAGGTCGGTGCTGCTGCGGGAAGTTGCGCAAACCCCTGAGGTCGTTGTCTACGGAGCTGCTGGACTGCGCTCTGCGAGAGGCTGTCACACGGCTGCCGTAGGTCGCACCCATGGGGCAGAAGATCTGGACTGCGGCTGAGCTTGACGAGATGACGCCTGCCGAGCGGAAGCGGATCTTTGAAGACTCGATTGTCTGGGATCTTGACGATGCGCCGACAGAGCTGATTGAGCGGGCTCGCCGCAAGGTTGAGAAGCGGATCGCCGAAAACCGAAGGCAAGCAGTCGGCTTGACCAAGTCTCGCCGCGAAGTTCGCGCGACTCAGGCCTTCTTCGAAGAACTCGACCAGCAGCTTGGCGACGAGCGAGGCCCAAGCGGCGAGCCGAGCAGCTACGACTTTCAAAGCCATGAGCTGATTGCGATTGTCGAGCGCTTCGCCGACGACTGGGATCGGCTGCCTGAGCTGATCGAATAGTCGACGGTCCCGGTTGGCTTGCGGTGAGCTAGCGCACCGGCTGGCAGCGAAACCTCCTGCTTGCCATCAAACCGAGTGATCACTACATTTGTAGGTATGAGCTCCCTCACCGCCAAAGCCGCAAGCGCCCTCTTCCGCCAACCGCCCGACCGCTGGATCGAAACTCAGCCCGGTACTGCAGTGGCCTGCCGCAAGATCGGAACTGGACCAGATGTGCTCTTCGTGCATGGCTGGCCAGCGAGCGGGGCGACCTACCGTGGCCTCTTGCCTCATCTCGTCGATCACGTGACCTGCCATCTGATCGACCTTCCCGGTGCCGGTACCAGCCGATTCGACGAGAAGTCGGACCTATCGATCACAGGCCACGCAGCAGCCGTGCGCACTGTGATGGACGAACTCGAGCTCGATGACGTCGCCGTCGTCGGGCACGACAGCGGCGGCATGTTCGCTCGCTTCGCACTAGCCGGCGACGAACGGGTCCGAGCCTGGGGTCTCGTCGACACCGAACAGCCACCGAAGCCACATTGGCGCTTCGCTGCGTTTCTCAAGATCAAGTACGTACCGAAATTCGAGAGCGTCTTGGCGTGGGCGGTGAACCAACAACGTCTTCGTCGCAACGAGTTCGTCCTTGGGTCATGCTTTCAGGACTCGTCACTACTCGACGGTGAGTTCGAGGAGTTTTTTCTTCGCCCTCTCGCCCAGGACCAGCACCGGCAGATGGGCGCTGGAATGTTCGCCCGCAACTTCGACATGGCACTATTCGGTGAGCTGGCGGGCCTCCACGCCAAGATCGAAGTACCCGTCCATCTCGTCTGGGGTGATGACGACCCATTCTTCCCCTTGGACCGAACAAAGACAATGATGGCTGGCTTCGGCGGTCCGGTCGACCTCACGGTGATCGAGGGCGGACGACTCTTCCACCATGAGGAGTTCCCTGATCAGGTCGCCGCAGCGCTGTTGCCGATACTGACGGGCAACTGAACTGGCCGGTACTGTTGCCCCCTGTGGGCTACAGGTATAGCCGGGACGAGATCCTGGTCGCAGCGGTGGAGGCAGTTGCCGAGGATGGTCTCTCGACACTCACCTTTGGGCGACTGGCCAAAAGGATGGGCATCAGCGATCGAGCGATCGTCTACTACTTCCCGTCAAAGGCCGACCTAATCAGCGCCACCATTGCAGCAATCGGTGCCGAACTCATCGACGTGCTCGACGACGCATTCGGAAGCGAACCACTCGCACCAACGCAGTTGATCCGCCGCGCCTGGCCGACCGTGTCGGCACCGTCGAACGAGACCGTTTTTCGGGTCTTCTTCGAGCTCGTCGGTCTGAGTGGCGCCGGCATTGAGCCATTCGCAACTCTGGCGCCCGCGCTTCTGAACGCATGGGCAGAGTGGCTTGTGCCGCACATCGAGGTACCTGACGGATCGACTGCAAAATCCGAGTCGTACCGAATCATGGCCACGCTCGATGGCCTGCTCATCATTCAGGTTCAACTCGGCCCCGACGCAGCCGCCGGCGCGGCGCAAGCCATGGGAGTCTGAAGTTCTAACTCGATTGTGTAGTCCACAACACTTTGGTACCCCCGGTGGGATTCGAACCCACGACCTATGGATTAAAAGTCCACTGCGCTAACCAGACTGCGCCACGGAGGCGTGCTGAGCGTACCGGCAGAAGGTCCCGTGCTGGTCACGTTTACTGGGCATCGTCGGTCGGTATCGTCCAGGGCGTGAACGAGTCAGAAGAGACGCCGGTCGAAGCCGCTCCAGCCGAGAGCGACGCGCCGTCGGCGACACCCGATCCAGCCACGTCAGTCGACTTGGCGAATCGTCCCGAGGCCGCCTGGCTCGACACGGTCGAGGGCGAAGTCGAAGACGTCGACCTCGTGCTCAAGTGCCTTGCTCGAGACAACGCGACGATCTGCAAGTCGTGCCACGAGCTGCAAGAAAACGGTTCGCTCGACGCCCGTCCGGTGCTGGCGCGCTGCGCGAGCACGAAGCAACCCCGCTAGGGCAACCTCGCTAAGCGCAACTCAATCAGGGCGGCTCGGTAGAGCTACAGCATCCCCGGGTTGCTGGTCTGTTCGCCGTCCCACCCATCGAGCAGACCGACTCGCTCGCCAAGTTCGTAGGATCCGTCGCCATCGACGCTCAGCCAACGCGCACCCAGGTTCGACAGATGCTGGAATCGCAGTCCGAGTGACTGTTCGATGCAGTAGACGATGCCGCCATGTGCGACCACGATGAGTCGGTCGCCAGGCACATTCGCAAGCAGCTGCACGAAGCCTCGGCGAATGCGCACCAGCAGGTCGTCGTCGTTTTCGTAGCCCGGCGGGAAGCGCTTCGACTTGAGGTAGCCCGGGTACTGCTCTTCGATCTCGTCGCGGGTTAGCCCGCTCCATTCGCCGGCGCTTCGCTCGGCGAGGTCGGCGACCCGAAACGGCGTGTCGAAACCGAGCTTCTCGGCGATACGGTCGCCCGTCGTTGCAGCACGGTCGAGTGTCGACGTCGCAATGCCATCAAAGGCAGGGAAGTAGCGGAGCGCATCGCCAGCGGCGCTGGCCTGATCGAGCCCGAGTGGGCTCAGCGG
>CALDGN010000004.1 GCA_937942965.1 uncultured Acidimicrobiales bacterium
CGTGTTCCATATTGGCGAGGACAGCCTCGGTGTACGTGGACTCATGGATGAGCAGGTCGAGCGGTCCCGTTTGGCCGATGAGCGCGGCTGGATCGGCATTGTCGCCAGCGACGAAGATGCGGCGCCCCGCCCGATCCGGACCGATGACGGTGCTGGGGTCGACGGTGCTCCCGTCGTCCAGGACAACCGACTCTCCTCGCTGGAGCTGCGCGAACAGCGGCCCGGCAGGGACACCGGCAGCCGCGGCCGCATCGGGGTCGAACTTGCCGGGGCGTTCGGCTTCGACGATGTGCCAGCCGACGCTCATGACGCGATGCGTGAGCGGGACGGCGGTGATCGTCTCGTGTTCGGACTCGACAACCACTCCCCCGGCTTCGCCGACTTCGACGAACTCGATCGGGAACTGGAGATACGTCGAGGACAACCTGAGCACCGTCATCACCATCTCTTCGATCCCCACAGGTCCGTAGACCGTGAGCGGGCGCGTCGTATTCGCCATCGAGCGAGACCCGAGCAGGCCGAACAACCCGAAGCAGTGGTCGCCGTGCAGATGGCTGATGAAGACCCGGTTGAGGCGCGCCACCGAGAGCGGCGTACGAAGGAGCTGATGCTGGGTCGCTTCGCCACAATCAAAGAGGTCCCACCGCCCGCCGAGCGAGCGCGCCAAGCCCGTCACGTTGCGCGCATTCGTCGGGGCTCCCGACGACGTGCCGAGAAACGTGAACTCCATGGCGAGCAGTGTGGCAGTTCGCCCCACCGACCCGCTGCACATTCGGAGCGGGCCAGTGCAGCGCGACGGTGCCCGCAAGGCGTCGATTTGGATCGGTGCCAACACGGCGGCCTCACCGGCAGAGACCCGGCACGACATCCGCACGGTGACGTGGCTGGCTGACTTCGGCGCCTTTACCGACGCCTACCAAGCCGGCGTGCTGAGCCGGCGCCACATTGACCGGCTGCGAGAGGCCGACCGTCCGGTCACCCGACTCGCGCTCCGGCAAGACCAGCAGCTCTGCTCGGCGTCGCCGAGCTGCGGCGAATTGTGCTGTCAGCAGACAGCCGACCCGTGGACATCTCGGTCAAGGCCCGTTCGTTCCCACAGTGGATGCGCGATGCCGGGCTGGTCGCCAGCCGGGGCAGGTGTAGTGAAAACGGCTGCGACGCCCACCTCCACTGGCTCCATGCGGATCATGTCCGCCCCGTCGCTAAAGGAGGCGAAACCCGCCTCGACAACGAACAACCACTCTGCTCAAGCGGCAACCAGGCCAAGTCCGACCGATGGTCTCCGGCAGAACCGACCGGCCGACCACCCGACAGACCAGCAGCGTGATGCACGCGTCCGCCAATCCAATGCTCGCACCGTCCGCCGATACGTCGCGGACTCGTTAGCCTGCACGCCATGCCTATCGTCTCGACGAACGACCTGAAGACCGGTATGACCCTGGAGATCGACGGCAACCTCATGCAGGTTGTCGACTTCCAGCACGTCAAGCCCGGCAAGGGCCATGCCTTCGTGCGCACCACGCTCCGCAACTCCCGCACCGGCTCGACCGTCGACAAGACCTTCCGCGCCGGCGAAAAGGTCGAGCGGGCCATGATCGACAAGCGCGAGATGCAGTACCTGTACCGCGATGGCGACAACTACGTCTTCATGGACAACGAGAGCTACGACCAGCTCAACGTCGAGCCGGCGATGCTCGGCGATGCTGCGAACTATCTCATCGAGACGAACAACGCGATCCTGCTCATGTTCGGCACCGAGATCATCGGCGTCGATCTTCCTGCATCGGTCGAGCTGACCATCGAACTCACCGAACCGGGCGTCCAGGGTGACCGCGTATCCGGTGCCTCCAAGCCAGCCACGCTCGTGACCGGCCTCGTCGTCCAAGTGCCACTGTTCATCGAACAGGGCGAGACGATCAAGGTCGACACGCGCAGCGGCGACTACCTCGGTCGCGCCTAAGTGAACGACGCCCCCGTCGGGCCGGGCAGGCACGAAGCCCGCGAACGCGCCATCGAACTTCTCTACGAAGCCGACGCGCGCTCCGCGAAACCAGACGAAATCCTCGACGCACTCCCGCTCGACCCTGATCCTTACGCGGCCGCGGCATTCACCGGCGTCTCCGAGGCACAGATCCGCATCGACGAAGTGATCGAAGAGTTCAGCACCGGCTGGTCGGTGCACCGCATGCCGGTCGTCGACCGGGCGATCCTTCGCCTGGCGGTGTGGGAACTCATCGACCGCCCCGACGTGCCAACCGCCGTCGTGCTCAACGAGGCGGTCGAGCTGGCCAAGGACTACTCCACCGAGCGCTCGCCAGCCTTCATCAACGGCGTGCTCGACGCCGTTGCCGCCAACGTCCGCGACTGAACCAACACCGTGCGGCTGACGGTCCCGACTCCCCCACTGAGCTGGGACGGCGGGGCGCTGCGCCCTTGGCACGACGACGACGCGCCGACGCTCACTGCTGCCTGGCACGATCGCGAGATCGCACGCTGGAATCCGGTCCCGCCGGACCCTTCGGACGAGCGAGCCGCAGGCTGGATTGCGGGCTGCGACCAACGGCTCGTTGACGGCCGATCACTCGATCTGTGCATCGTCGCGGCCGAGACCGACGACGTCGTGGGCGAAGTCGGCCTGTCCGGATTCGACTGGGACAGACGGGCCGCCCTTATTGGCTACTGGCTGTTGCCCGCCGGGCGAGGGGCCGGACTCGCGACGAACGCGACGTCAGCGCTCGCCGACTGGGCGTTCAGCGAACTGGGGCTGTCGGTGGTTGTTGCCCGCTGCAACAGCGCAAACCTCGCGTCACAGGCAGTGGCGCAACGTGCCGGCTTCAGCCACGCCCATAGCGATGGTGAAGGGCACGAACTCTGGGTCCGGCGCTCCACCAACCCGAACCGATAACCCGACGCCACCCGACATGTCGTCCCGACTACCGTCAGGGACAAGAATCCCAAAGGAGCCACCCCGATGCGATCTCTGCCACTGATCCTCGCGCTTGTCCTCGCCCTCTTCGCCTCCGCATGCGGTAGCGGCGAGAGTGAGTCGGTCGCGTCAGCGCTCTTGGACGACCCGAACCGTCCCACCTCGTTCCAGGACCTCGAAATCGAGTCCCCCATCGCCGAGCTGTTGGGCTTCGACTTTGGCGACAACGATGACATGGAGCAAGAGTTCGCCAACATGCAGCGCGAGGCCGAAGAGGTCATCGCCGCCTGCATGATCGACCAAGGATTCGACTACTCGCCCCAGATCATGGATCAGGGCTTCTTCGTCGGCGGCCCGTTCGCCGGCAGCGATGGCCTGGCCTACTACAGCGACGAGTGGGTTGCCAAGTATGGGTTCGGCGTGAGTACCCAGCGCTTCCCCCAGAGCCAAGTTGGTTCCGATCTCATCGGTTTCGACGACTCGGCGATGCCCGAGTTCGACGAAGGCCCCCAAGACCCCAACCAGGCCTACCTCGAGTCGCTGACCGAGGGTGAACGCCAGGCCTACGAAGAAGCGCTGTGGGGCACGCCACCTGACTTCAGCAATATGGATCCGGACGACATGGACTCCATGGTTTTCGAACCCGAGGGCTGCCAGGGCGAAGCCTTCGAGCAGGTCTACAACGAAGGCCCCGGCGGCGGCATGGAGTTCTTCGAGGCCTTCGGCGACCAGCTTGAAGCAATGGAAGAACGAGCCGAGGCCGACCCCCGGGTCGTCGAATACCGAGCCGACGTCGCGGCTTGCGTGTCCGACAAGGGCTTCGTGTGGACTGGCGAAGAGGACCCATGGGAGTACTTCGAGCCGAAGCTGAGTGGCATCGGGAACGACATGATGATGGCCGACCCGTTCGCCGACGCCGACGTCAACCCCGAGGAGATGTCCGACCGTGAGCTCGAGGAGTTCTTCGCCGAACTGAACACGCTCTCCGACGAAGACCGCGCCAAGTTGGCAGCTGTCCAAGCCGAAGAGATCGAACTCGCGACCATCGTCGTCGGCTGTGGTGGCGGCGAACTCAACGAGCAGTACTTCCTGGGAGAGATTCGCTTGGAGTACGAGAACGAGTTCATGGCCCAGAACGCCGACGCACTGGCTGAATTCTCAAACTAGATCTCGGGGTCCTTGGGGAAGCTCGTAAGCCGCTCGGCGCCATCGATGGTGGCGACGCAGGTGTCTTCGATGCGAACCCCGGCAAGACCTCGCAGGTAGACGCCTGGCTCGACCGTGGCGACGGTGCCGGCCTCGTAGACGTCGTCGGCGCCGCTCGTCGCTGCGACGCGTGGCAGTTCGTGGATATCGAGCCCCACGCCGTGTCCCGTGCCGTGGGTGAAGCTGTCCGCCCAACCGGCGTCAGCGATGACGGAGCGAGCGGCCCGGTCGACGGCGTTCGTCTCGGCGCCAACAACCATGGCGTCGACCCCGGCTTGTTGCGCAGCGATCACGGTGTCGTAGTGGCGCGCCTGGTCGGCCGTCAGCGACCCGACGCAGAACGTGCGGGTCATGTCGCTGCGGTAGCCATCGACTCGCCCGCCGACGTCGACGATGACGAGGTCACCGGGCTCGATCACCCGTTCGACGGGCGCATGATGCGGGATCGCTCCGTTCGGGCCTGATGCCACGATCGTGTCGAACCCGAGGTTGGTCTCGACCGTATGGGCTGCAGCTCCGTTGGCCCGGATCTGCGCCTCGAGCGCAGCAGCGAAGGCTCGCTCGGTGGGCTGGTCGCGCAACATCGGTGTGATGGTCCGCAGCGCATCATCGACGAGGTCAGCGGCAGCACGGATGCGAGCGAGCTCGGCCTCGTCCTTGACCGCCCGCACTCGATCGAGCACCTCGCCCGTCGCCACGATCTCGTGATCAGGAAGCCAGCGCCCGGCAATGTCACGTTGCTGCATCCACGTGACGTATTCGGCTTCGAGAGCCACCGTCGACGCTCCGTCGAGCCGTTCAGCGATGCGGGCGCCGAGGTCAGCTCGGGCGATCACGATCTCGGCCGACGAGCCGGCCTCAGCCAGCTCTCGCGGCGCCCGGTCGGCGTAGCGGCTGTCGGTGAACAGGGTGATCCGGTCGTCGGTCAGCAGCACCGTTGCGTTTGAGCCCGCAAATCCGGTCAGCCAACGGATGTTGCTCAGCCCGGTCACAATCATGGCGTCGGTGTTCGTTGCCGCAACGGCCGCCTGGGCCCGCGCTTCGCGCCTGGCGACGCTGACCGGCGGCAAGGACACCAGCATTAGCGGAGTGCTTCGAATGCGTCTCGCAGCACGCCCGGGTCGGGGTCAACGACGGTCTCGACGCCATTCGGTCCGTCGAGCACCATGGTGACACCGTCGAGTGCCTTCTTGTCTCGGCTGAACAGCGCCAGCACTTCTTCGGCATCGGCGCCAGCGGGCACGTGATCGACGAGCCCGTACTCGGCAACGACACGACGATGTTCGGCGAGGTCGGCAGCGTCGATGCGGCCGAGCCGGTGTGCGACTTCGCCGGCATAGATCACGCCAACCGCGACCGCTTCGCCGTGGCGCAGGTCGAAGCCGCCCTGGATCTCGAGCGCGTGGGCGAGGGTGTGGCCGTAGTTCAGGATCGCTCGCCGGCCGCCTTCGCGTTCGTCGGCGGCGACGACTTCGGCCTTGATACGCACGCATGCTGCGACTCGTTCGGGAAGCTCTTCGGCGTCGAGACGCCCGCCACCCAAGAAGTGATACTTAGCCAGCTCTCCCAGGCCGCTGCGGTACTCCCGCTCGGGCAAGGTCGCCAACGATGCGGTGTCACAGATCACGCCAGCGGGCTGCCAGAACGCCCCGACGAGGTTCTTGCCTTCGGGGAGGTTCACCCCAGTCTTGCCGCCGATCGCGGCGTCGATCTGGCCGAGCAGCGTTGTCGACACGTACACGGCGTCGATGCCCCGGTGATACACCGAGGCGGCGAACCCAGCCACGTCAGTAACCAGGCCTCCGCCAACGCCGACCACGACGTCGTTGCGGGTCATGCCCCACTCGGCGAAGCCACGACACAGCGTCTCGATCGTCGAAAGCGACTTGTGGGCCTCGCCCTCGCCGATGGTGAAGATCCGCTGCTCGATACCGGTTTCAACCTGCACGGGAATCGAGTCCTGCGTGACGATGGCCGCCCGCTTGGCTTTCGCCGGGATGAGCGTGCCCAACTCGTGTACGGCGCCATCGCCGACGATGACGTCGTAGCTACGGCCGTCGGCGAGCGGAACAGGAACGATGATCACGCCCCGAGGTTACCGAAGCTGTTCGAGGCAATGGCTCAGATTGTGTCGGCCACTGCTGTCTGCATTGCATCGATTGGCGCATCGAGGCCAGTCCAATGCTCGAAGGCGACTGCCGCTTGGAAGACCAGCATCGACAGGCCGTTCTGGTGGCGCAGTCCACGATCTGCTGCCGCCCGGAGCAACGGCGTTGCGGCCGGGTGGTAGATCAGATCGCTGACGACCGCATCGTCTCGGAGCACGCCGACATCGAACGGCACCGCGTCTTCGTGGCCAGCCCCGGCCATGCCGAGTGGCGTGCCATTGATGACCAGGTCGGCGTCGCTCAGATCTTCGGCGGATCCAACGCTCCCGCGGTCGCCCGCATGGGCGGCTGCTTCGACCGCTCGATCGGCATTGCGGTTCACGACCACGATGTGGTCAGCGCCTGCGTCGACGAGGGCACGCACGACCGCTCGTGCCGCTCCCCCAGCTCCGACCATCACGCAGCGAAGGCCGGACACATCGACGCCGAGCTCAGCGCGTAGACCGCGCACGTACCCTTCGCCGTCGGTGCTGTCGGCGGCGATCGAGTCGCCCTGCCAGTAGATGCAGTTGCCCGACGCCAGGCCCTCGGCGGCGGGCGACACGACATCGCATGCGGCCAGGACATCGGTCTTGTGCGGCATCGTCACCGACATGCCGAGCCACTCGAAGCGACGCATGGCGTCGACCGCAGACGCAGCCTCGCCGGCAGCCACTGGCGTCGCGGTATAGACCGCGTCGAAACCCGTGGCAGCGAACGCCGCGTTATGGATCGCTGGTGAGAACGAATGGCGCACGGGCGAACCGATGACCGTGGCGAGACGCGTGTGACCGGAGATCATTGCAAGAGCCTGTGGTGCTTAGAAGACGCCGTTGGCGCGAGCCTCGGCGGCGGCCCGCTCGAACTCACCAAAGTCGTCGGTGAAGAAGTGTCGGCCATCGGTGTCGACCAGCACGTACCACTTCCAGGTACCAGGCTCAGGATTGAGCGCCGCGTTGATCGAGGCGCGACCGGGCGACGAGATCGGTGTCGGTGGCAGGCCAGGCACGATGCGGCTGTTGTACGGATCCGTCGAGTCGTCGAGCTGGCTCTGGAACAGCTCCGGGTTGTACCAGTCGAACTGGGTGCTCGGGTTCGCACAGATCGGGTCCTCGGCGCAGCGACGCAGGTGGACGCCGTAGATCGTCGTGGCATCGATACCGAGCGCTTCGCCGTCGACGAGACGGTTGTAGATGACTCGGGCGATCTTGGCCCGGTCTTCGTCGAGCCGGGCTTCTTCCTCGATCATCGAGGCGACGATGAGCAGCTCGTACGGCGAGAGCTGACGGCCGTTCTCGAGCGTCAGCCCTTGGTCGGCGCCGAGTTCGATGATGACCTGGTCCATCTGGTTGACCAGGCGCTGCACCATGGCTCGCTCGTTCGACGCTTCGTCTTCGCCGATCTGGTACGTCGCCGGGAACATCAGACCTTCGAGGCTGTCGACGGTCCGAGGCTGGAAGCGGCTGCGAATCTCGCCACCGTTGATGGCTTCGTTGAGCAGGTCGGCGTCGAGCAATTCGAGATTGTCGAGCATCACGTTGCGCATGTCGCCAGTCCAGAGACCTTCGGGCAGCGTCAGACGCTTGAACACCG
>CALDGN010000005.1 GCA_937942965.1 uncultured Acidimicrobiales bacterium
CGATGGTCGAGTCGATGCCTGCCCTCGGCAGTGCACTCACGGCGCTCGGCTATGCCCCCGATGACTTGAGCGACGCAGCCCTGGTGGCGAGTGGCGTCGAGTTCATCCTCGAAGGCCTGCACCTGTCCAAGCGCTTGAACAAGGAAGCCCTCGGCGCCAGCGCCGTCTATCGCTCGCGCTGACGCACTTGGCGCTCGCGCTGACGCACTTGGCGCTCGCGTTAGGCGCCGACCCAGCGACAATTCCACGAGGCGGGTCGGCGTGTGTTGAGCTGACTCCATGGAAGCTCGCGTCGACACCACTCGCCTACAGCGGCTCGCCCGCTCCTATGCCGAGACCGCGGTGTTCTACGCCGCGATCGACCTTGAGCTGTTCACCCACGTCTCACGCGGCGCGGATTCGATTGTCGCGCTCGCCCAGGCGATGGGTACGAGCGAGCTCAACGCCGAACGACTCGTCACGGTGACGCTCGCGCAGGGACTGCTGGAACGGGACGACGACGGCTCGCTGCGCAACGCTGCGGACTGCGAGAAGTTCATGGTGAAGGACTCGGATCGCTACGCCGGCGCGTGGATGACGTTCACCCGCCACGAGGTGCCGGACTGGTTCGACCTGACCGCACGGTTACGCGACGCGACGCCCCCGACCGAGCTCGGCATGTACGCCGACCTCACCGTGGAGCGAGCCCGCAAGTACCACCGGGCGACCTATTCGATCGGCATGGGCGCAGCGCGGCGTTTCTGCCGGCAGGTCGACCTGAGTGGGCGTCGGCGGATGCTGGATCTCGGTGGCGGATCGGGTGCGTACTCGATCAACGCGGTCCAGGCCTTCGATGGGCTCGAGGCGGTGGTGCTCGACTTGCCACCCGTCGTTGTCGTGACGCAGGAGTACATCGACGAGAACGACGTCGCCGATCGAGTGACCACCCATGGCGCCGACTTCGTGAACGATCCGCTGCCGACCGGATGTGACGTCGCGGTGATGGCCTCGAACTTGCCCATCTACAGCGCGAAGAACATCGCCAAGGTGGTGCAGAAGACGTTCGATGTGTTGGAGCCCGGTGGCGAGATGCACCTTGTCGGCGAGACGTTGCACGCCGACGGCATCGGCCCGCTCGACGCGGCGCTGTGGGGTATGGCCGAGGTCAACTACGGCGACCACGGCAGTGGTGGCCGCTCGCACTCGGTCACTGAGTGCATCGAGTATTTCGAAGCGGCGGGGTTCGTCGATGTCGAGAACACCGACTTCGTTGCCGGCACCCTCACCCGGACCTTCGGCCGTAAACCGTAAGTACGGCCAGCCCCGATGCGGGTACACGCGACGAACCCCCGCTCCGCTAGGTGAGACCGCTTGCGCCCGCGAGCGCCGAGCACTCGATCTCAACGTGTGCGCCGAGGGCCAGTTCCTTGACGGCGACCGCGGACCGAGCGGGATAGGAAGACGCGTCGAAGAACGTTGCATACACCTCGTTCATCTCGTCGAAGTCCGCGATGTCGGTTAAGAAGACGGACACCTTGATGACGTGTTCCATCGAGGAACCGATCTGTTCCAAGACTGCGGCGATGTTCTCGAGCGCTTGGCGGGTTTCGGCACAGACGCCGCCGGGGACGACCGTCTTGGCACCTGCCGCAAGCCCGATCTGGCCCGAGAGCTCCCAGATGTCGCCGACACGGACAGCGGTCGAGAACGGGTAGCCGAGCGAACTCGGTACCCGTTCGATGGCCCCAGCGACCGTTTCAGTTGAAGCCGTCATTGCGCAGGAACCAAGGTGTTCGCGTCGATGTGTACGAATCGCTCGAAGCTGTCGCCGATGAGCAGGCTCAGCCAGATCGTCTGGCTGTACTGCAACTGACACGATCCGTCGCTCAGTTCTTCGATGAACCAGGTCGACGCGAATCGGGTGACGTTGGCATGTCGCTTTTCGAAGTCGATGTTGGTCATCGCTCCGCCCGGATTGTCGGTGTCGACATGAATCTCGGTTGTCTTGACCACCGTGACGCCACTGGCCTTGAGCGCGTCGAGTTGCTTCTGCAGCACCACGTTCGGATCGAGCACACCGAGTGACGGGTCCGAGAACGGCAACGCCGTCTTGTCTGCGGTCGGGAACGCCTTGGGCGCACCGTCATACGGGCCGACGCTCGTGCCCGTGGCGAGCACGTCGTTGCCGTGTGGGACCGACACCTGCTTCACGTAGGCGGTAGCTGGCGGTTGGGTCATCGTCGTCGGCGGCTCATCGGCCTGTTGGCCATACGTGAGGTGCAGCCAGCTTCCGTTCTCGGCGTGGACGACCGTGTTCTCGTTGGGGCCTGCGCCGAAGTACACGCGCTGCTCGTAGAACAGCGGCCACGCGACTTGTTGGAAGGTCCCGCCACGATTGGCAGCGTTGCCCGGCAGCGCTGAGATCGTCATCTGTTCGAAGTAGGGGCCGTCGATCAGCTGGAAGCCGCCGGGTGCCCCAGCAGCAGGCACCGGCATGACGTTGTAGCCGGTTGCCATTGCTCCGGGCGGGCTGTTCCAGTTACCGACGAGGCCCACGAGCTCGCCGAGCCCGGCGGCGATGTCGGCCATCTTCTGACCATTGCCAGGGCGAACCAATGGCGTGGTGATGTCGGGCAGCACGGCGATGCCGTCTTCGTTTGTTGCGTTGTTTGGGGTTGTCGCGGTCATGGGGTTGAGCTCCTCGGTTCTGTGATCGGGTGGGTGTTCGGTTGCAGTGGTTGGGTGATGTGGACGGATGCGGGAGTCACGACTCGCAGTGCATCTTCCAGCGAGCGTTCGAAGGCAGTGACGTAGCCGGGATCCGAACGGCGACGAGGGTGAAGGTCGGCGCCTGGGTCGTCGGGTTGGTCGGAACCGACGTGAGGTCGGCGAGTGCGGCTGCGAGTTCGGCGTTCGTTTCGACACGCACGCCCTTGCCGCCGAATCCTTCGGCCAACTTGACGTAGTCCCAGATCGCACCCTGGGGGACTTGGGTGAGGGCCTCGAACGGCGGGGCGTCGGTTGGGCAAAAGGCGTCTGCGTTCACGAGCCATTGCTCGACGGCGAACACTCGGTTGTCCATCACGAAGATGACGGCGTCCTGGCCGAGCTGAGCGACGGTGCCGATGGCTTGTACGGCTTCGGCGAAAGCGCCATCACCGGTGATCGTGATCGTGCGTCGGTGCCGGCCGACAACTTCGTTCGCGAGCGTGACGCCCGACGTGGCACCAACGCCGTAGCCGATCGCCGCCCAGGCGAGCTGCGAGATGAACCCGCCCTCTGCGCTCGGCAGGTCGATGTTGGACAAGAACGAAAAGCCTGCGTCGGCGATGATCTGCGGATAGGTCGCCTCGTCGTGGCGAGCGAGGAAGTCGTGATAGAGCAGCGACTTGAAGCTGTCGTAGCCGATCTCGCCGTCGGCGTCGTAGCAGCTCGGCTCGGGGATCGGCTCTGCGTCGACCGCAGGAAAGGGCGCCCCAGGTGGTGGGCCTGCGGACGCGACGGCGGTGTCCAGTGCGTCGAGGAAGTCCCCCAACCCGACATCGCCCCAGTAGGCGAGCTTGCGGCCGACGAGTACGGCGCCGTCGCGCACTTGAATGTGGGTCGGACCCGGCAGGTCTGTGGCGGCGGACGGGTCGTAGTCGGGCGTCACGACACCGAGGTAGTTGAAGTCCGTGTCCTGCACGCCCAACGTGACGACGCAATCAGCGTCGGACATGAGCTCTTGCATCGAGGCGGGGGAGCTCCGACCGAAGTACACGCCTTGGTAGCGGAGATCGTCTCGGAGTTCCGACAGCACGCTCTTGCCGAGAGGGCTGGTCGCATACGGCGCGTCGAGCGTGCCCAATAAGGACGCAAGGCGGTCTTGTTTCCCGACCCGGGCGACCTCGGAGCCGGCCACAACGACGAGCCGCTTCGCCGTCTGGATGTGCGTGTGCACGGCCTGCACCGCCTCGTCGAGCGACTTCTGTGTCGTCGGAATCGGCTGACGCGTGAGCGCCGCTTCGGGGACCGACCGGCACGGCATGCCGGACACCGTGTTCGCGATCTCAACGTAGACAGGACGGCTCGACGCCAAACAGGTCGAGAGCGCAGCATCGATCAGGTCAGGTGCCGTCGCGGGATTGTCGATGTGGACCGCCATCGCCGTGATCTCGTTGAAGATGCGCATGTCGGTGTGTGAGCCATCGATCATGTGGTGATACGTGACGCCTTGGTCCCGGTCAGAGTTGAACTGGGCGGTCGAGGGGCTGCCTCCGATAACGACCATGGGCACCCGTTCGACATAGGCGCCAGCGACGGCTTGGGCTGCGTTGATGACGCCGACGCCATAGGTGAAGGCCACGCAGCCAACCGGGGCCGGACCACCGTCGGCGGCGGGTCGCCCGATTCGCCCGTAGCCATCGGCGGCGTAGGTGGCGAGCATCTCGTTGTTCGGGTGCACCCGAACGAGGCCTTCGTTCTGGTCGGGTTCGTCGAGTGTTGCCACCCACTCGGCGATGTAGTCGCCGGGGATCGCGAACACGTGCTTGACGCCGATCTCACGAAGGCGCTTGTTCAGGTACGTGGCGACGGTGTCCGTCTTGGTCGCAGGTGTCGCTGCCGAACCAGGTGTGGCGTCAGCGCCGTCACGAAGGTCGTGGACGACGATGGGCTGGGAACGGAACTCGCGAGTCAGGTCTTCGACGGTGTGTTGGCTGCGCATGATCAGCTCCACAACCCTGGAATGGCGGCGGGTGCGACCGCAGCCGGGTCGGGTGCGGGTGGCTCACAACGGCACGTCTTGTCGTCGCTCAGCGGGTCGATGCCGAACGTCTTGAGCACCCGGTCCGCCGACCGCAACGAGCCATTGACCCATCCCTGCATGTCCGAGATCGCCTCGTTGCAGAAGTAGATGTTGTCGAGCGGGTTGACCAGGTAGGAACGGACGTCGGAGTCGACGACCCCGAGCCGCCACTGGTGGTACGCGTGCTCGAAGTCATCTTCGCCGTTCCAGAGCCGGTAGCTGGACAGGATCGGGTCGGGAATGGTCGGTACCCGGAACAGCAGTTGGAGCTGTCGGATGATCTCGTCGACGACTGCTTGCGATGCGGCGAACATCGTCTGGGGTCGCTTGTCGGTCTCGCGTTTCTGGAGGGGCGAGGTGAACAGGTCGCCGACGTTCTGCAGGCCGGACCAGAAGTTCGTGTTGTTGAAGTCGCAGTAGATCGTGAGCGCGGCGGCCGTGTCGGGGATCGAGCCGTCGTCGGAGATCGAATAGAACGGGTACACCGAGTTGATCGGGAGCGACGTGAAGTTCGGGCCGTATTGGATCGGCGGCGAGATGATTGCGTCGGCGTCTTGCCACCAGGGGTGCTCGAAGTACAGGTTGATCTTCATCAGCGCCATGCCGCGCGATGCGTGGATGTTCTCCCAGAGCCGGTGCGCGTTGCCGCTGGCATTCAGCGCTGGCGACGTGTTGAACAGCCGCTCCATGCCGGTCGTTGCGACGGCGATGATCAGCTGATTGGCGTCGAGTGTTTTGACGGCGCCGGCCGGGATGAACGGGTTCGAGTTCTGCTGGTCAGGAGCTTCGGTCAGGGTGAGCTGGAAGCCGCCGTTGTGATTGTCGATGCGGTCGACGTTGGCGCTGAGCACGATCTCGACCTGACCTGCGTGTTCGGTCGTGAGTTCCTTGACGATGGCGTCGGGAAGCGTGCTGAAGCCGTCGCGGAAGGTGTAGAGCTGGGGGTCCTTGGGGAAGTCCCCGAGCACCTGGAACGCGTCGCCTGCATTGATCGGGGCTTTGAACAATCCGACGAAGCCGTTCATCGACGACATCAGCTCAATCGCGGGTTCTGAGTAACCCATGGAACGAAGCAGGCCCCACATCTGCCAGTTGTTGAGCGTCTCGCCGGCCCAGGTCCACTTCTCGCGAACGTCGCACCAGCCGTCTGGCCCCTCAGGTGCACGGTTACCGGTGACCGAGTCGTTGTTGGCGCGTCGGATGCGTGCGAAGGCGTCTTGGATCAGTTCCGACGGGCTGTAGCCGCGTTCGTTCTCGTTGAGGTCGAACAGCTCACCCCAGATGCGGTTCGAGCCAGCTGCGGCTTCGGCACCGGTGAAGCTCTGGCCTCGCACGTTCCATCGGTTCGTGTTCCCCTCGCTCGACATCGGGAACGGCTCGATCTGGTCGCACAAGCCCAGGTGCTTGTTGAGGCTCATCAACTCGTCCATCGAGTAGTTGAACCGCATGCCTCCTTCTTCTTCTTTGACGGTGCCGTCGCCGTCGACAGCCACGAGGTCCGTCTGCAAGCGCCCGCCGGTTCGGTTCAGGCGCTCGACGATGGTGATCTTGCGATCCGGATATTTCTGGGCCAGCCGAAGGGCCGAGTAGAGGCCCGCGACGCCAGCGCCAATAATGGCGATGTCGGTGGTTGCGGCCGCCTCCGCGTCCGCGAGGGTGTGAACGGTCATGTGTGCTCCTTGGTGTTGCTCCGCAGAGTCGACTGGCCGGTCCCCGCTCCGTTCTGTCGCCCGCCTGCGCTGTTGAAGCAACCATGACGGCGTGCCGTTACGGATCTGTTACACGCGTGATCGCCCGCGTTGCGGGGCGGTCTTCTCGGGTCGGTGTGTATTCGAGGCGACGCGAGTGGGTTGCGGGATCAGGCTGGTTCCGCGAGCCTGATCGCTATGGCGGAAGTAGACGTAGGCGACATCGACGCGGTGATCGAGCGCCTCGACGAGATCATCGCAACGGCGTTGGAGACCAACGACCGGATGGGCTGGTTCGCCGCGATGTATCGCCGAGTGACGATCGCCGTTCGTGAGGGGATCCTCGCCGGCCGCTTCGAGAACGGCCCGCGTATGGTGCGCTTCGATGCGATCTTCGCTCACCGGTTCATCAACGCGTGGGACGACGTGCAGGCGGGCCGTCGTCCGACCAAGGCCTGGCAGGTCGCGTTCGCCGGTGCCGGCAAGCGTCGGCTGATCATCGTGCAGCAGTTGCTGCTGGGCATGAACGCGCACATCAACCTGGATCTCGGCATCGCTGCCGCGGGAGTGGCCCGCGAGTTCGGCGAACCGATCGAGGATCTCAAAGGCGACTTCGACAAGATCAACGTCGTCTTATCCGAGCTGACCAACGGGTTCGTCGACCAGGTCGACGACCTGTCGCCGTGGTTCGACCTGCTCGACAAGGTCGGCGGTCGAGCCGAGGACAAGATCATCAAGTGGAGCATCACCGCGGCCCGAGACGCTGCGTGGCTACTGGCGAAGGAACTGTCGCCCGACCCGCCGGTCGATCAGGCGCGACCGATCGCGGTCCGTGACGAGATCACCGAGGGCCTGGGCAAGCTCATTACGCGACCGGGAATCCTGCTCCCACTGGCGCTGCTCGTCGTCCGCTCCCGTGAGCCGAACGACGTCAACGAGGTCACTCGGTTCTTGCTGAATCCGCCCGCGGTTGGCTCCCCGCTGGCTTGATCGGCGCTGGTTGACGGGTGGAGGGTCAGTCGACCTGGGGGCTGATCGGCGGAAGGTCAGGGACGACGCCTTCCATGAGCGGGTCGATGTTCGGGCCGCGGCGCAGGTGGTGCCCACCGTCGACGGACACGACCACGCCGGTGATCCACGACGACTCGGGGCCAAGCAAGAACCGGATTGCCGACGCCACGTCTTGGACGGTGCCGCGGCGGCCGAGCGGCATGTTGAGCCGGTAGTCCTCGTTCACGGCTTCGTTGGTTTGCAGCGCCATCGACAGGTCCGTTTCGACGAGCCCGGGCGCGACCCCATTGACTCGGATGCCGAGCGAGCCGAGTTCGTCGGCGGCGTTCTCGACCAGATTGTTCACGCCGGCTTTGGCCGCGGTGTAGGCCCCGAACAGTCGGTGCGTGCGTACGCCCGAGATCGACGAGACCGCGCACATCGCGCCGCCGCCGTTTGCCGCGAGCGCAGTGCCGACATGTTTGAAGGTAAAGAACGTGCCGGTCAGGTTGACCCGCAACGTGTCCTCCCACGACTTGGCGTCGAGCTGCAGCAATGGCCCGGCTCCGCCTCGGCCGGCGTTAGCGACGCCCATCGTGAGCGGCATGCGTACATTCGCGGCAGCGACCGCATCTGCGACCGAGTCCTCGTCGGCGACATCGACGACGGCGTAGGCGGCCGCGCCTTCAGTGCCCGTTGCGCCGAGTTCGCCGACGGCCGCGATGAGGGTCTCCTCGGTACGGCCGCAGATCGTGACTGACGCTCCGTCGGCCATCAGCGCCTTGGCGGTGCCGAGCCCGATGCCGCTTCCGCCGCCGGTGATGAACGCATGGTGACCCGCAAGGGGTGATCCCGAAGTCATGCGCGGATCGTAGGTCGCCTCGACCCTTCGCCAGTTGTTCGGTTGGCGCCGTATGGGCCACGCTGGCGCGTATGGCAGATGACTGGTTCGAGAAGTACAGCGGCTTGGCATTCGAGCGGCGTGAGCACGGGGTCCTGTGGATCACGATCGATCGACCCGACGCGTTCAACGCCACCGACGCCGAACTCCATCTCGGTCTGAGCCGGATCTGGATGGACATCGACGACGATGACGACACTCGTGTCGTCGTGATCACCGGCCGCGGCAAGGCGTTCTCGGCGGGCGGCGACATGAACTGGATCAACTCGTTCGTCGGCGACGCCGACCAGCTGCAGCGAGTGATGCGCGAGGCCGGCGATGTCGTTTACAACATGCTCAAATGCTCCAAGGTCATCATCTCGGCGATCAACGGGGTCGCCGTTGGGGCCGGCTTGGCGATCGCGCTGATGGCTGACGTTTCGCTCATGGCCGAAGAAGCTCGCATCACCGACGGGCATGTGCGGATGGGCGTCGCGGCGGGTGATCACGCCGTGATTCTGTGGCCGCTGCTGTGTGGCATGGCCAAGGCCAAGTACTACCTGTTGACGGCTGACTTCATCGACGGCGCCGAAGCTGATCGCATCGGCTTGGTCTCCAAGGCCGTGCCCGGCGACGAGCTGCTCGCCGAAGCACAGAAGGTCGCCGACAAGTTGGCGACCGGCAGCCAGGGTGCCATCCGGCTGACGAAGCGGGCGTTGAACCTGTGGGCGACCCAGGCGGCACCGGCGTTCGATGCAAGCCTGGCGTTTGAGATGCTCGGGTTCTTGTCGACGGATGCTCGCGAAGGCGTCAACGCCCTCCTCGAAAAGCGCGACCCCGACTTCGCCTAGAACCCGCTCGGGAATAAGGGTCGAGTCAGAGCGTTAACCTCATCTTGACCATGGCTGATCCCACCACATTCGCTGACGATGCCATGCCGTTCATGAACCAGTTGTTCGCGACGGCTATGCGCATGACCAGGAACCGCGCCGATGCGGAAGACCTGGTGCAGGAGACGTTCCTCAAGGGCTACCGCGCCTATGAGCGCTTCGAAGAGGGCACGAACTTGCGCGCCTGGCTCTTTCGCATCCTGACGAACAACTACATCAACACGTATCGCAAGAAGCAGCGGCGCCCGACCCAGACCGATCTCGAAGACGTGCAGGACTTGTACCTGTATCGCCGTCTTGGCGGCAACGAGCTGGCCGCGATTGGCCGTAGCGCCGAAGACGAGCTGTTCGACCAGATCACCGATGGTGACATTCTCGACGCACTGGACGAGCTTCCTGAGCAGTACCGCTCGGCCGTGATGCTCGCCGATGTCGAGGGTTTTGCCTACAAGGAGATCGCCGAGATTCTGGACATTCCGATCGGCACCGTCATGTCACGGCTGCATCGGGGAAGAAAGAAGCTGCAAGAGCAGTTGTACTCGTTCGGCGTCGATCGTGGCTACGTCGACACTCCCGAAGACGAGCCCGAACCTGTCGCCACCTGAGCTTGCTCAGACATCCAAAAACCCAGGAACCCACCCTCACCAGGACTGACCCAGGACGAACCCAGGATTATGGAACCGAACCTCTCATCTGACGCAAACATGAATTTCGGCGCCGCTGCTGGCGACCCGAGCTCGTGCCAGCCCTTGCAGTGCGACAAGGCCATGGGTTGCATCGACGGTGCTCGTAACCCGTCGACGACGCAACTCGAGATGGGCCAGCTGCGCGGCCAACTCCAGGACTGCACGCCGTGCTTGCAGGCGTTCGACATGGAGCTCAAGCTGCGCACGACGATGTCGCCGAGCATGTCTGAGCTCCCGTCGCCCGACTTTCGCATGCGCATCACGGAGACGCTCGCCAGCGTCGACCTCAGCCAGCTCGACATCACGGACTTTTAGTCGTCCTCGGTGGACCCGTTGAAACGGGTTCCATCGGTCAACATGAGCTCAAGTTGAGGTCACGACACCGAAACGTTTGGCGCATGCGATTCGCGTGAATCGAATGGCGGGTCGGGCGCGAAACCGAGGGGCACGATTGCCCATTCCACGGCTCTGTCGAGGTTCGTAGGCTTTGGTCGTGACCAAACTCGTGATGGCAGCAGGCGGCGTGATCGTCGACCCGAATCGCCCGTCGCGCGTCCTCGTGGTGCATCGCCCGAAGTACGACGACTGGTCGCTTCCTAAGGGAAAGCTGAGCAAGGGCGAGGCTGCGGCTACCTGTGCTCGTCGCGAGGTCTACGAAGAAACCGGCCTGGTGTGTGATCTCCTTGAAGAGCTCGCGCCCGTCCACTACGAGACCCCGAACGGCAACCTCAAGACCGTGCGCTACTGGCTGATGAATCCCATCGCTGGAAGCTTGCGTGCGAACAACGAGGTCGACGCGTTCACCTGGCTCAAGCGCCAACAAGCGCTGGCACTGCTGACGCACGACTACGACCATCGGGTCATCGTGGAGGCAATGCGTCGCGTCAAGGACGTACGCCGCGCCGAGAAGCAGGCTCGACGAGCTCGAGAAGCCGCCGCAGCGGTCTAGTTCAGCTCTGCTCGATTCGAGCAGCGCTACCGACAGATCCCGCTACTGACAGATCCCACTGGCGTTGACGCCGCGTGCGCAGAGCGGAACTCGCTGCGCGCCGGTCAGGCGATAGCCACCCGTCGCGGAGTTCGCGGTCACGATGAATCGCTCGCCGACGAGCGAATCGTCCTCGGCTCCAAGGGCGTCGATCGTCGCAGCGATATCGCCGACGTCGGTCTCTTCGGTGATCCCGACGATGACAGCGTCGTCGCCGAACTGGCTCTGGACGTCGTCAACCAAGTCGTCCATCGAGTCGTAACTCGTGCGTTCGAGCCGACCAGCGACGTCGACCGAGATATCTTCGCCGGCACCTAAGTACGCGGCGCCAGGCTGGATCCAGCCTTGGGCGTCGCCGTAGCGAACGAGCCACCACAGATCTCCGTCGGGTGTCTCGATGGCTTGCCCGAAACCGAACAGGTCGCTGGCGGTTGGTGGCAGCTCGGCGATGATCGGCTGCTCGGGGCCAGGCAGAACCTGCATCGGAAGCGTCTCGCCAGCGCTCACGCCGATGATGGCGACCCGGTCATCGACGCCAGGTGCAAAGCCATCGACGACGCGCCCGGCGATCGTCGGAGCTGGCTGCGGGCCGCTGAGTCCGCGTTCGCCGATGTTGTCGTCGTCACCACTGCAGGCGGCAGCGAACAGCGACAGCACAAGGACGATCGCCGTGGCGAAGCGTCGAACAGGGGCGGCGGAGGGGGAGGGTGCCAGAGGTCGCACGGCCTGGAGTGTGGCACACCGAATCGATCCTCTAAGCTCATCAACATGTTCGTTGCAGTTGTCTGGCATTGGTGGCTTGCCCCCGTTCTCGTGGCCAGCGGCGTCCTTCTCATTCTGGCGACCGTTGGTGGCTATTTGAACTCGGTCACCAAGGACCGATACCCGCGTCGCGCACCGCGACGCGACTGAGGCGACACCGCAACATGGCTACACCGGTCGATTGGGACCTGGCTGAACGCGTCGCGATCAAGATCGCGACCCGAGGCGAGGTCGTCGACGAGTGGGCGCTGGCCCGCATGGCTGAGGACTTCGAAGAGATGACCCCTCGAGCCGAGAAGCTCGTGGGCGAAGAGACCGGCCTGTGGTCGCTGCAGGGCGACGCCCGCAGCCGCCTCGTGTCTCGACCGGACTGGATCCGGGCGAACATCGCCAGCTTCCAGCGTCTTCTCGCACCGGTCGTCGGCAAGCTCGACGACATGTCAGACGGCCCGATGGGCACCGTCTCACGTCGCTTTGCCGGAGCCGAAGTCGGCGCCGTGCTCGGCTGGATGTCGACCCGCGTGCTCGGCCAATACGACCTGCTGCTGACCGAAGACGAGAACCCTGAGGATCAGGACATCGTCTACTACGTCGGTCCAAACGTGCTGGCGCTCGAACGCCGCAACGGTTTCGACGGCGAGCAGTTCCGGCTGTGGCTGGCACTGCACGAGACCACCCACCGCGCCCAGTTCACTGGCGTGCCGTGGCTCCGTGATCACTTCGTGTCGCTCGTGAACGACACGCTCGACAATGTCGACCCCGATCCGGGCCGCTTGCTCGAGATCGCCAAAGAAGTCGTCGAAGCCAAGCGCAGCGGTACCGATCCGCTCGCCGATGGTGGTCTTCCCGCATTGCTCGCCGGTCCAGAACAGCGCCTCGTGCTCGACAAGATCGGCGGCATGATGAGCCTGCTCGAAGGCCATGGTGACGTCACCATGGATCGCGCTGGCCTCGGCATCGTTCACGACGCCGAGTTCTTCGCGTCGACGCTGCGCACCCGCCGCGACTCGAACAAGGGCTTGAGCAAGATCATCATGCGCCTGGTCGGACTCGAGGCCAAGCTCAACCAGTACGCGGCCGGCGAAGCCTTCATCGCTCGCATCGAAGAACAAGCCGGTGGCCCTCGGGTTATCGACCATGCGTGGCAAAGCGCCGACTCGCTGCCGACGATGGACGAAATTCGCGACCCCGACGCTTGGCTTGACCGAGTCGTCGAGCACGCTGCCTGAGCCACGCCAGGTTGGCTCGTGAACGTCGAGCCTCCTCAAACTGACGCCGTCGCCGTTTCGGGTGAACCGTCGTCACTACGCGATGTCGCGACGGTTTCCGAACTGTTGGTTCGCTGCACGTTTCCCGACGCGGGCACGTCGCTCGACTGCGCTGTGTCGGGTGGGCCCGATTCGACCGCGCTACTCGTGCTCGCCGTCGCCGCGGGGTGCCAAGTGACCGCCCACCACGTCGACCACGGGTTGCGCGATGGGTCCGCCGGCGAAGCCGATCTCGTGCAACGAACGGCGCAGCGATTCGGCGCCGCGTTCGTCGGCCACCGAGTGAGCGTGTCGCCGGGATCGAATCTCGAAGCCCGCGCCCGAGCGGCTCGCTACGACGTGCTGCCTGCCGTCATCGCCACGGGGCACACGCTTGACGATCGGGCCGAGACGATGCTGTTGAACCTGCTGCGCGGTGCAGCGCGTACAGGGTTGTCGCCGCACCGAGACCGGGCACGCCATCCGATCCTGTCGCTGCGACGCGCCGAAACCCAGGCGCTCTGTCACGAGCTCGGACTCGACACGGTCGACGATCCAACGAACCTCGATCCGGCCCATCTCCGCAACCGAGTACGCCACGAAGCCCTGCCACTCCTCGACGAACTCGCCGGACGCGATCTTGCGCCGATCCTCGATCGTCAAGCCGACGTGTTCGCCGACGAAGACGACCTGCTCGATTCGCTTGCTGGCGAAATCGACGCCACCGACGCACGCGCTGTCGCCGCCGCACACCCGGCGCTTGCCCGCCGAGCGATCCGAAACTGGATCACGGCGAGCTGGAATCGTGGGCATCCCCCGGGTGGGGAGTCGGTCGAGCGAGTGCTCCGTGTGGCGCATGGTTCTGCGGTTGCCACCCAAATTGAGGGGGGCCAAAGGGTTCATCGCACTGGCCAGAGACTGCGGCTCGAACCACCATCTGTACGGTGAAGAGTCTCATGAAGCGTGTGATTAACTCGCGATACGCCGTCATCGTGGCCATAGCGCTCGTAGCGCTGCTCGTCTACTCCGTCGCCTTTACCGGTGAAGAGTCCGTCACTGACCTGACGCTCAACGAGTACATCGAGGCCATCGAGACCGGTGACGTCGCCACAGCGACCATCCAGGACCGAGCGAACCGGATTGCCGGCGAGCTTGCCGACGGTGAGCGGTACCTCATCAGCTACCCGCGTGAATACGCCGACGAGCTGACCGCCGCGCTGACTGAGGCGCGCCCTGCGATCGAGATCGCAACCGACAACGAGCCCCAGACGTTCTGGCGCGACCTGCTGTTCTCACTGCTGCCGGTCATCATCCTCGTTGGTGTCTTCCTGTTCGTGTTCAGCCAGCTGCGTGGCGGCAGTGGCATGTTCAGCTTTGGCAAGGCCAAGGCGAAGAAGTTCTCCAAGGACCAGCCACAGGTCACGTTCGCTGACGTCGCTGGTGCGGACGAAGCCGTCGAAGAGCTCCGTGAGATTCGTGACTTCCTGAAGGACCCCAAGCGGTTCCAGGCACTCGGCGCCAAGATCCCCAAGGGTGTGCTGCTGTACGGCCCTCCCGGAACCGGCAAGACGCTGCTGGCCCGTGCGGTCGCCGGCGAAGCTGGCGTTCCCTTCCTATCGATCTCAGGTTCGGACTTCGTTGAGATGTTCGTCGGCGTTGGCGCCGCCCGAGTTCGCGACCTGTTCGAGCAGGCCAAAGAAGACGCTCCGGCGATCATCTTCATCGACGAGATCGACGCCGTTGGCCGCCACCGTGGTGCCGGCATGGGCGGCGGTCACGACGAGCGTGAGCAGACGCTGAACCAGTTGCTCGTCGAGATGGATGGCTTCGATGCCACCGCCGGCGTGATCCTCATCGCGGCGACGAACCGCCCCGACATTCTCGATCCAGCGTTGCTGCGCCCGGGCCGCTTCGACCGTCAGGTCGTCGTCGATCGCCCCGACCTTCCTGGTCGCCAGCAGATCCTCAAGGTCCACGCAGCCGACAAGCCGATCGGTACCGAGGTTGACCTGGACACGATCGCTCGTCGCACCCCCGGTTTCACCGGTGCCGACCTGATGAACCTCCTCAACGAGGCTGCGCTGCTCACGGCTCGCGGCGGCAAGAAGCTCATCGACAACGAGATCGTCGGCGAAGCCATCGATCGTGTCCTCGGTGGTCCGGAACGCAAGAGCCGGGTGATGAGCGATCACGAGAAGAAGGTCATCGCCTATCACGAGTCGGGCCACGCCCTCGTCGGCCACGTCCTCCAGCACACCGACCCGATCCACAAGGTCTCGATCGTGTCTCGCGGTCGTGCCCTCGGCTGGACCCTCACGCTTCCTGAGCGCGACAAGTACTTGAAGAGCCGCAGCGAACTCCGTAGCGAGCTCGCCATGCTGCTTGGCGGGCGCACGGCCGAAGAGATGATCTTCGGCGATCCAACCACGGGCGCTGCCGATGACATCGACCGGGTCACGAGCCTGGCCAAGAAGATGGTCACGCAGTACGGCATGAGCGATGTGCTCGGACCGCAGAAGTTCGGCAACCGCAGCGAAGAGGTCTTCCTGGGTAAGGACGGCGGCGGTAGCGACCAGGACTACAGCGACGACGTGGCCAACGCGATCGATGCCGAAGTCCGCTTGCTGATCGACGTTGCGCACCGCGAAGCCGAAGCGATCCTCGAACACCACTTGACCACGCTCCACGCGTTGGCCGAGTCGCTCATCGAGCACGAGACGCTCGACGAAGAACAGCTTCAGGTGATCCTTGGCGACGCCGGTACGTGGAACAGCGACCCCATGCGGTCGACCCGTTCGAGCAGGCCAATCGTCGTCGATCCCGCACCGGTACGCGAGTTCCGTGCCGAAGAGCCACCCGAGTCAGGGCCTCCTAGCCTCTAGTTGTGCGAGTCAGCATCACCGCATCGGTTGTGGTGCTACTCAGCCTGATCATCGGGCTGCTGCAACTCCCGGGCGCGGCCGCGCAGGCACAGCCACGGCTGAGCGAAGCCGTCTCGATCAACTCCTCAGGCTTGGTCGACGGCTACGGGTCGACGTCGGACTGGATCGAGATCCACAACCCGGACACCAGCCCGCTGGACCTCAGCGGATGGGGTCTTTCTGACGATGCCGGCGTGCCACTGCGGTGGGATTTCCCCGCCGGAACTGTCCTCACCGCCGACGACTATCTCGTCGTGTTCGCCTCGGGCGAGGCACCGATCGGTGGCGAACTCCACGCGTCGTTCTCGCTCTCGGGCGATGGTGAACAGCTGACGTTGGCGCAACCTGACGGCACCGTCGTGTCGGTGCTCGATGTGCCGCAGCTGCTTCCGGACCACAGTTATGGCGTCACGCTGGCGGGCTCGCTGCAGATCTATGCCACGCCCACCCCAGGCGCCCCGAACGGTGGGGGAGCAGCCGGGATTCTGGCCGACCCTGTCGCGACGCCCGGCCGCGGCTACTACGCAAACTCGGTGCAGGTCACGCTGACGCACCCTGACGCGCAGGCGGAGATTCGCTACACGACCGGCGCTACCGCGCCGACAGCGGCGACCGGCACGGTCTATGCCGGTCCGATCACGATCGACGCAACGACCACGCTTCGCGTCGCTGCGTTTCGCAATGGCTGGGTAACCGGCAAGCCCGTCACCCACACCTACGTCTTCGCCACCGACGTTCCGACCCAGCCGGCGATGTATGGCCCCAACGTCGACACAGCTGGCGAACGCCAGCTCGTCATCGACGGCCTCAACGCGGTGCCGACCATCTCGATCGTCACCGACCAGGGCATCAACCAGGTCGATCGTGTCGGCACGTCCGTCGAGTGGATTGACCCTGCGGGCGGTGCCGGGTTTCAGGTCGACGCCGGCATCCAAGAAGTCGGCGGCACCTCGGTTCGCTATCCCAAAGACGGATGGCGGCTTGCCTTCGACAGTGAGTGGGGCGAGTCATCGCTCGACTTCCCCATCTTTGACGGCTTCGCGTCGCAGGGTCTGATCGACCCGACCGACGAGTTCAAGCGCCTCACGTTGCGGACCGGCTCTCACGACACTGGGTTTTGGCCCGGCAGCGGGTTTACACATCGAGGTTCGTGGGTACGTGGTCGCTGGGGCGACGAGACCATGCTCGAGCTCGGCCACATCAACACGCACGGCCGCTGGGTGAACCTGTACCTGAACGGTCAGTACTGGGGTCAGTACCACGTGCGCGAGCACTTCAACGATCACTTCATGGAGGCGTACTTCGGCGGCGACAACAGCGACTACCTGGGCGTGAACCGTGGCGTCGTCAGCAACGGGTCCGGCGATGGTTGGGACGCCGCGGTCGCAGCTGCTGGATCGTGGTCGACGTGGAAGGAATGGGTCGACCCGGTCGCGTACGTCGACTTCATGCTGATCAACGAGTTCCAGGGCAACTTCTGGGATGTCAGCGAACTCCAGAACTGGCGCGGCGCGGGCCAGTCATCGTCGGCCAGCACGTATCCCGGGTTCATCTTCCAAGGCTCCGATCAAGACATCACCTTTGCGTTGCCGGACCGTGCGACGAAGTTCACCGGTGGTCCAGCCGGAAGTTGGGGTGCGTTACGGGCCGAGAAGCACCCGGATTTCGTCGCGCTGGTGAACGATCGGGTGCAGGTGTTGCTGCGCGGCGATGGGGTGCTGACTTCAGCTTCGGCTATCGATCGCTGGCAGCGGATGGCAACCCAGATCGAGGCCTCGATGCACGCCGAGCTGGCCCGTTGGGCCGGTTCCTACGGCCGCACCAAGGAATGGGCGACGTGGCGAGCCGATATCGACTGGTTGGCCACGAACATCATTGCGCTGCGCACCGACTACACGCTGAATCGCATGGCGGCGACCTACGGGTTGCTGTCTGCGCTGGAAGCGCCTGTGATCGCCGACGACCCTGTTCCGAGCGGAAGCGTCGTTGCAATTGCGAACCCGAACGACTCGGGCGAGGTCTATGTGACCTTCGATGGCAGCGATCCTCGTCTCGACGGCGGTGCGGTGTCACCGACCGCTGTCGCGATGGCCGAGGTCATTGTCGACCGCACCTTGAGCTTGCGGGCGCGGGTGCTGGCGAACGGCGAGTGGAGCCCGATCGTCGACGTGATGCTTGTGCCGGTCGTTGATCCCAACGCACCGGTGATCCAGGCCTCGCAAGACCTCACGACGGTCGACGGTTTCGCCGTGCGTCACCAGATGGTTGCCGCCGACCCGAATGGTGATCTCGTCACCTTCTCGGCAGCGTCGCTTCCGTCCGGTGTCACGATCGATGCCCAGACCGGTGTCATCGGCGGCGTGCCAACCGGGCCCGGCACGACCACGGTGATCGTCACGGCGAGCGACGGTCAACGGGCCACGGCAACTGCATTTGATTGGACTGTCGTCGCGCACGGTGGTCCGGCCGAGATTGCGTTGGTGCTCAACGAGTACAACGCTGTGAAGTCGTCCGAGGTCCTGGCCGATGGCGGGGTTGATCCGGCATTTGGGCCGGTGGTCGGCAACGGCGGCGACTGGGTCGAACTACTCGTCACCCAAGACGACGTCGATCTACGCGGCTGGTCGATCGAGCTGTGGGATCGAGAGAACGGCCCGCTTGAGCTCCGCGACACGATCGTGTTTACCGACGCGGCGGTGCTGTCACAGGTCATGTCCGGCACGATCATCACGATCGCCGAATCCCAACCCGAAGACGCGTCGTACGACCCCCGGGAACGGGACTGGACGATCAACGCACGATCCGCCACCGGCGTTCCGTCGCTCATCGTCACCGACGACGCAGGCAACTTCGACTCGAACCGCCACAGCTTCCGGGTCCGCATCCGTGACGCTGCGGGCGTGTCGCAATCACCGTTCATGGGCGAAACCGACGAGTGGCGCTCGTTCGGCAATGTTGGTGGCGACGAGGTCTATGCCCGCTGCGACGCTCCGACGCCTGATGGGCATCCGGCCGTGGGCGATCCGCGGGACACGAATCGGTCGACCTTTGGCCAACCGAACGACTGCGGCGACGCAGCGCAGGACCTGGTCGACGACCGCGATGGCTTCCGTGGCGACGCAGACTGCGATGGCGAGATCACCGTTGTCGACGCGTTGGCGATCGCCCGGTACGGGGCCTCCAACGCGGGGCCTGCGGCTCGTTGCGACGTCTTTGCCGCGGGGCAGGCGTTCGCGCTTGGCGGCGATTTCAACGATGACGGCGCAACGAATGTCATCGATGGCCTGCTGCTCAGCCAGTGCGTCGTCGGTATCGACAACGACTTCTGCCACGACTGAAGTCGCCCCGAACGGCGCCCGAAGCTCGGCTGTTTGGGAATACCCCACTGGGCAGGGACCTTGCATAGGGCGGCCGGTACCGTGATCGGCCGCGCCGCAGAGTGCGGTCGAAACCCAGGGAGTTTGACGATGGAAGAGTCACCGGTCGATCTGGAACGCATCGCTGCTGCGGTGAGCGAGATCCTCGCGGCCATTGGCGAAGACCCTGACCGCGATGGTCTGCACGACACGCCTCAGCGTGTTGCCCGCATGTATGCCGAGGTCTGCGGTGGCCTGCATCAGGATCCGCGCGAACACCTGGTCACCCAGTTCGAAGCGGGCCACCAAGAGATGGTGATCGTGCGTGACATCCCGATCTATTCGCTCTGCGAGCACCACCTGGTGCCGTTCATGGGCGTCGCCCACCTTGGCTACATCCCGAACGAAGAGGGCCGCATCACTGGCCTGTCGAAGCTCGCCCGCCTCGTCGACGGCTACGCCCGTCGTCCTCAGGTGCAAGAACGTCTCACCTCGCAGTGCGCCGACGCGATCGACGACACTCTTGAGCCCCGAGGCGCCATCGTCGTGATCGAAGCCGAGCATCTCTGCATGGCCATGCGAGGCATTCGCAAGCCCGGCGCGATGACGGTTACCTCGGCCGTGCGCGGCATCTTCCGCGAAGACGTCGCCACACGCATGGAAGCCATGCGCTTCCTGACCAACGGCTGAGCGCAACGTGCCATCTGTGACGAGTAGGTGCCTCACGATGGGCGTCGTGAATGTCACGCCTGACTCGTTCGTCGGCGAAGTCCGCACGCCCGGACTCGACGAATCGGTCGCGCGTTGCCGCCAGCTTCTCAGCGAGGGCGCCGACATCTTGGACATCGGCGGCGAGTCGACCCGACCGGGAGCGACACCAATCACGGTCGACGAAGAGCTCGAACGTGTCATCCCCGTGATCGAGACGATTGCGCCGGACCTGCCAGCCGAGGTCCGGCTTTCGATCGACACCCGGAACGAAGCCGTGGCCCGCGCTGCGGTGGCTGCGGGCGCGTCGATGATCAACGACATGAGCGCGTCGCTCGGGCCAGTCGCTGGCGAACTCGGCACCGACTTCGTTGCCGCACACATGCAGGGCACGCCCGCCACGATGCAAGCGTCGCCAAGCTACGACGACGTCGTCGACGAGGTGCTGACCGAGATGGTCGCGGCGGCGACGACCGCTCGCGACGCGGGCGCCCGTCAGGTCTGGATCGATCCGGGCATCGGCTTCGGCAAGGACCGAGCGCACAATCTGGCGCTGCTGAGCGCAATCGATCGCTTCGTGGCGTCGGAGTTCCCGGTGTTGATCGGCGTGAGCCGCAAAGGGTTCATCGGACGGATCCATGCGGCCAGCGATCAGGGCGCTCCGTTCGACTCGGTGCCGCCCGTTCCGACCGATGATCGCCTCGAAGGTTCGCTCGCTATTGCCGCATGGTGCGCCTTGCTCGGGGTCGACATCGTGCGGGTGCACGACGTCGCGGAGACGGTCCAGGCCATGAAAGTCGTCGCAGCTCGCTAAAACGCTGGTCTGGGGGACGATTCGTGGGTAATCGCCCGTCGGCGCCCTGATAGGGTCCGAATCGATGACCGAAATGTCAATCTCCAGCCTCCGCGGCAAGTGGGCGCAGGGCATTCAGCCTCGCGACTTCTTGTGGGTTCTCAAGGATCAACTCGCAGTGTGCGAGCGCTTGGGCGGCAAGGGTTCGAGCCACCGCCCGATTCGTCGCCAAGAAGAGATCGTGTGGGTGCTCAACAGCAACATCGATCTCACGATCTCGCTCATTCCTGGCACGCACAATCTCGACGCCTACAAGAAGCTCGGATTGCCGCACCGTCACTGGCCCCTGAACGACGGCGAAGATCCGACGTTCAACCTGCCCAAGATCTACGAGCAGATGGGCATCGCGATCGACAACAACAAGACGATGCTCATGCACCGGATCTCGCTCGACGACACCGTCATGGGCTTCTTCGGCGGCTTCTTGCTGTGGGGTGGCTACCTCGAGAACGCAACCGACACGACCGTCATGGTCGAGCGCTTGTTCTCGAAGCAGGTCGGTTCCAAGGGCCGCAGGATCATCAACACGATCGCTGCGGACACCTCGATCCGGAAGTCCGAACTTCCGGCGTCTGACGACTGAGCGGACTCGATGGCTGACGATCGCATTCTGTTGCGCGGTCTGCGCGTCATGGCGTTCTGCGGGGTGCTCCCCGAGGAGCAGGCGCGGCGGCAACCGTTCGAGATCAATGCCGAGGTCGTGACCGACATGACGGCTGCGGGTCTTAGTGACGACCTTGCCGACACGATCGACTACGGCGCACTGACCCAAGAGCTGGCCGACCTGGTCGAGAACGGTCGGTTTGCGCTGCTCGAGTTCTTTTCCCAACGCATCGCTGATGTGCTGCTCGGTGATCCACGTGCGGTCGAGGTCACCGTCGAGGTACTGAAGCTGCGCCCACCGGTGCCTCAGGATCTGTCCGCGAGTGGCGCCCGGGTTACCCGGCGCCGCTAGGCCGGTATCGATCGAGTCGTGTCAGTGATCGAGCCTCGCCGGGCGTTTTTGGGTCTCGGCAGCAATCTTGGTGATCGCCGCAACTACTTGCGTCACGCCGTCGACGCCATTCCCGATCTGGTTCGGATCTCTGATGCCTACGAGACCGATCCGGTCGGCGGCCCTGAGCAGGGCGCGTTCCTGAATATCGTTGCCGAGCTCAACACGGCGCTGAGCGCTCGCGAGCTCCTCGAGGTGTGTCGCACGCTTGAGACCGAAGCCGAACGTGTCCGGATCGAACGCTGGGGTCCGCGGACACTCGATGTCGATGTCCTGTGGATCGATGACGAAACGGTCGCCGAACCGGATCTGGTCGTGCCGCACCCGCGGATGTTCGACCGTGCGTTTGTGATGGTTCCCCTCGCCGAGCTCGCGCCCGACCTCGCCGAAGACTGGACCGATCCTGATACTGGCGAGGTTCGTCGCCTCGGTCCACTGTCGACGGACTGAACCGCTGACATGAGCGACCGCATCAGTGTCCGCATCGTCGGACCCGGGCGAGCGGGCCAATCGTTTGCTTCTGCCTTTGCCGAGGTTGGCGTCTCGGCCGAACTGCTCGCTCGTGATACGGACATCGCTTTGGTCGCCGATGGTGTCGACGCGGTCCTGCTCTGCACGCCCGATGCCTCGATCGCGACGGCCGCAGCTGCGATTGGGCCGGGCCCAGCCGCGATCCTGCACTGCTCTGGTGCGACGCCGCTGACCGCGCTCGACGGGCATGCGCGAATCGGATCGCTGCATCCGCTCATGGCACTGCCCGATGCCGAGACAGGCTCAGCTCGGCTTCGCGACCACGGCTGGTTCGCGGTCGCGGGTGATCCCATCGCGGGTGCACTCGTCGAGGCCCTCGGCGGCCGCCGCTTCGATGTGCCCGACGAGTTCCGCGCTCGCTACCACGCCACCGCCGCCGTCGCCGCAAACCACCTGGTGGCGCTGCTCGCCCAGGTCGAACGCCTTGCCGCCAGCGTTGACATACCCGTCGAGGCCTTTCTCGACCTGGCCTCGGGCAGCTTCGACGATGTCCGCCGGATTGGCGCCGCGGCGGCGCTCACTGGCCCTGCTGCTCGCGGTGATCGCCGCACCCTCGATGCGCACCGGGCGTCGCTACCGGCTGACGAAGTTGAGTTGTACGAGGTGCTGGCTGCTGCGGCCGCCAAACTGGCACGACCGAACCAACCCCACGAGGGTTGACGCTGACGGCACGGCCGCTCGTCTCTCTCGCAAGCCTTGTGCCTTGGAACCTGGAGGCCGCCATGCAACTGACGCGCACGATCGCGGAGACCTGGGACGTACTCGACGCCGCTCGAGCTGACGGCAAGCGAGTGGGCCTCGTGCCGACCATGGGGTTCTTGCATGCCGGTCACGCCAGCCTGATCGAAGCCGCCGCTGCTGACAACGACGTGATCTTGACGACGATCTTCGTCAACCCGCTCCAGTTCGCAGCCGACGAAGACCTCAGTGACTATCCACGCGACCTCGACCGGGACCTCGAGATCTGCGAAGCAGCCGGTGCCACGATCGTCCTCGCTCCTTCGGTCGACGAGATGTACCCGCAGCCGATCATCACGACGGTGTCGGTCGACGAGCTGAGCCAG
>CALDGN010000006.1 GCA_937942965.1 uncultured Acidimicrobiales bacterium
TGTTCCTCGGTGGGTTGGAAGTCCATGCGTGCAGCTCCTAGCTGAGGCGGCCGATGCGGTGCGCGTCGCCAGCATTCGCGGCGGGGACCGCCCCATGCGTTGCGGCATGCAGCATCAGCAGCTCTTGCCACCTGGTCATATAGGCGTGCGTGGTTTCGTAGCGGAAGCTGGCCTCGTCCCAGCGCTGGGCCACCGTGGCGAGCGCGGTTCGCAGCCCGAACGGTTCCAGCGCTCCTGCGGCGCCGAAGTACACGGATGTGCCTTGGCCGTCGACGATCTCGAACACTCCGAGCTGTGCAGGCAACGCGGCAGCGGCATCGGCCGTGAGCGGCTGTAGTTCTCGTGCGATCCCCTGGGCTGCCACCACGCCACGAACTTAGGTTGCCAGTGTCAGAGAACTGCAAGCGGCTCGCTGGGCTCGCCGAAGCGTCAGCGCCGGATGCCCATGGTGCGGCCGACCTGAGGCGGCACAGCGAGCGCCGAGTGCGCAGCCTCGATGGCAGCGAGGCGCTCGAGCACCTCGGGCGCCATTGGCGCGCTACGGCGGGTCTCCATGGAGATGTGGAGCGACATCACCTCGTTCGTCGCCGCAAGCCAGCCTTCGGTCGCATGGTGCATCTGTTGGAACGCGTGGACGGCCTTGTCCGAGAAGCCCAGCAGTTGCGTGCGGATCTCGATCGGCTCACCCTCAGCGACCTCACGGTCATAGGTGATGTGGCCCTCGACCGTGAACGTACTGACGTTGTGTGCAGCCCGATGGTCGTCGTCGAGGCCGATGAATCGCATCCACGGCCCGATCGCATCGTCGAACACGACCATGTAGTAGCCAGCGTTGAAGTGGCCGTTGAAGTCGATCCACTCCGGCTTGATCTCGGTCCGTAGTCCAACGAACGGCGCCGGCAACGCCTCGGTCATTGCGCCCCCATCTCGATCGCAATCTGGTCGGCTGTCGTCGCAAACGCGCCGTCGAGCTCGGTGATGCCGTCTGCATCGTGGGTCGTCATCGTGATCTCGACGCGGTTGTAGACATTGAACCACTCGGGATGGTGATCGAGCTTTTCGGCCACGATCGCCAACTGCGTCATGAACGCGAACGCGGTCCGGAAGTTGGTGAAACGGAACGCCCGAAACAACGTGTCGTCACGGCGTTCCCACTCGGGAACCGTCGCCAACAAGGCTTCGATTTGTGCATCATCAAGTTTCACCGGACGGGCCATGACGCCACGCTAGGACGCCTATGGCCGTCGATGAAACGTTTCGGCTGCGACCCCGAAACTTCGGTTGGGGTTAGGCCAGAGGATCGGCGAACGGGTCGTCAGCTGCCGCACCAGCGCCGGCAGGCGCCATGAGCTTGCCGAGTGAGCCGCCGAGGCCGACACCGACCTCGGTTGCACCCATCGCCATCCAACGGTCGTAGCCGCGGGCTTCGATCTCGTTGGCGAGTTCGGCTGGGCCGTAGTCGACGATGCGACCATTGACGAGCACGTGCACCACGTCGGCGTTGAGCTCATCGAGCAGCCGGTTGTAGTGCGTGATCGCGATCACACCGAGACCGGTGGCGTTCGTTTCCTGCTCGACACGGGACGACGCAAGACGCATGGCGTCGACGTCGAGGCCCGAGTCGAGCTCGTCGAGGACCGCAAACTTGGGTCCCAGCACGCCGAGCTGCAGTGTCTCGTTGCGCTTCTTTTCGCCGCCGGACAGGTCAACGTTGACCGGACGGCTGAGCAGTGCGTGCGGGATTTCGAGGCGTTCGGCTTCGCTAGCGATGCGAGCATCGACTTCGGAGGCATCGCGGCCCGACGCATCGAACGCAGCCCGCATCATGTCGGGGACACGAACACCGGGGACCTCGGTCGGGTACTGCATGATGAGGAACAGGCCAGCTTGGGCCCGTTCGAACGGCGACATGTTGAGCAGTTCTTGGCCGTCGAGGGTGATCGAGCCGCCGGTAACCGTCACATCTGGGCGCCCGGTCATGACGCCAGCGAGCGTCGACTTGCCGGCGCCGTTCGGCCCCATGATGGCGTGGACCTCGCCGCTCTTCACGGTCATGTTCACGCCGCGAAGGATCTGGTTGTCGCCGATGCGGGCGGAGACGTCGTCGATGATCAGTTCACTCATCAGTCATCGCTTTCGGTGGGAAGGAGCACGGCGACTTCGCCGTCAGCCACTCGGATTTCGTACACGGGAACGGCCCGGGTCGCCGGCAGCGTCTCGGCGTGGCCGGACGTGAGCGAGAACAGGCTGCCGTGCTTCCAGCACTCGAGGGTGCAGTCTTCGAGATCGACGTCGCCCTCGGACAGCGAGAAGTCAGCGTGGCTGCATTCGTCACCGATGGCGTACCAGCAGTCTTCGCCTCGGACGACGGCAATGCGATGGTCGCCGACATCGAACCGCTTAGCGGCGCCGATTTCGACATCGTCTTCGGCGCAGATGCGAGTGAGTTCTTCGCTCATGTCAGACCCCTGCCTTGGCCGGGACCTGGGCGAGCTTGGCCTGCACGGCCGTGCGCACCGAGTCCGCGACCGACTTGATCGGCAGATCTTCGATCACTTCGTCGAAGAAGCCAGCGACGATGAGCTGGTCGGCGACCTCAGGCGGCACGCCGCGGGTCTCGAGGTAGAAGCGTTGTTCTTCGTCGATCGGGCCCACCGTCGAGGCGTGGCTGCACCGCACGTCGTCGGTTTCGATCTCAAGGTTGGGGACCGATTCGGCCCACGAGTTCTCGCCCAGCTTGATGTTGCGGTTGGTCTGGAACGCCCGGGTTCCAGGCGCTTCTTCTGCCACGCGAATCAGGCCCGTGTAAATGGCTCGACTCGCATCGTCGACGACGCCCTTGAACAGCAGGTTGCTGGTCGTGTCGGGAGCGTCGTGATCTTGGAAGGTTCGGAAGTCGAGGACCTGGTCACGGTCACCGAAGTAGATCGCGTCGAGGTCGCCGTGGGCGCCTCGTCCTACGAGGCGACAATCGCTGCGCAAGCGGGCGTACTGGCCGCCGAACGCGCCGAGCGACGAGCGGAAGGTGCCTTGCTGGCCGACTTCGCTCACCTGGGAGCCGATCTGCCAGACACGGGGGCCCAGATGCTGCTGGCCGACATAGCCAACGTTGGCCGAATCGGCACATGCGACTTCGATATGCGGCACAACAAGTGCATCGACGTCTTCAGAGGTGAAGACCTCGAGCACCTTGAGGGCAGACGACTCGCCCGCTTCGATATGCAGCCGGGTAAACACGGCGGCACCGTCGGCGTCGACCAGATGCACAATGACGATGTCGTCCATGATCATCGCGCCGGCCTTGGCCCGAACGACGATGGTCTCGGCCGCATAGACCTGGTTGATGTCGGCGAACAGGTCACCGTTGCTGGCGACAGCTCCGTCGACATCGGCGACGATCTCGATCGCGCCTTGGCTATGCACGACGCGACCGTTACGCGTCACCGCCAGGTTCGGCGTGGGATGGTCGGCTTGGATGGAGGCGAGCTCGTCGGGAGAGAGCGGCGCCACGTCGGCGACCGGTTCATACTGATCGAGATCGAGGTCGGCGACGGGGCTGTAACGCCACTCCTCGAGCTCCCAGCTCGGAAGGGTGGCGCCGTCAAGGCGCTCTGACGCCGCTGCGCGGCGCTGGTCCTCACCCATTGCGGGGTGAGTTCCACGTTCAAATGGACGCACTACTGGCCTTTCTTGCGTTGGTCTCGCAGATACTGCCCGAGATTTCCGAGCTTGCCTCGCCCACTGGCGTTGTTTGGCTTCTTGTTGCTGGACTTCTTGCCCAACGAGAAGCGCTTCTTGGACCGCTTGGCCCGTTCGGCCTCGAGGTCGGCGATGACCGAAGGACCGGCGGAACGCACGATCTCCTCGGCCTCGTCGAGAAGTGCTGCGATCGACTCGTCGCTGCCGAGCGATTCAGGTTCGGCAGGTGTCGGAGGGGTCACGAGGGAACCGTGTGCCCAGTTGACGTCAGCCATTCGGCGCTCATAGGCCGGGCAGTCGTCGGGGCATCGCCATGGCGCTTCGGGCGCGAGATCGAGGTCGCACTTGCGAACGGTGTCACCGCTCGCGTAGCTACGACTCTCGAAGAACTTGCAGTCCTGACGCATTGGCATAGCGATTCCCGAGTCGGCTCAGCCGACCGAACCCTCCATCTGGAGTTCAATGAGGCGGGTCCACTCGACGGCGTATTCCATCGGCAGGTCGCGGGTGACGGGCTCGATGAATCCGTTGACGATCATGCCCATGGCCTGTTCCTCGGAGAGGCCTCGGCTCATCAGGTAGAACATCTGCTCTTCGGCGACCTTGGACACGGTCGCTTCGTGGCCAATGACCGCGTCGGGCGAGCCGATCTCCATGTACGGGTAGGTGTCGCTCGAGCTCTCGTCGTCGAGGATGAGCGCGTCGCACTGCACGAAGCTCTTGCAGCCGTAGGCGTCGGGTTCGACGCGCACGAGGCCGCGGTAGCTGGTGCGGCCGCCGTCCTTGCTGATCGACTTGGAGATGATCTTGCTGGTCGTCTCGGGAGCAGCGTGGGTCATCTTGGCGCCAGCGTCTTGGTGCTGACCGGGGCCGGCGTAGGCGGCCGACAACACGGTGCCCGAAGCCTTGGGGCCGACCATCACAACGGCGGGGTACTTCATGGTGAGCTGGGAACCAATGTTGCCATCGACCCATTCCATGTGGCCGCCCTCTTCGACGCGGGCACGCTTGGTGACCAGGTTGAAGACGTTGTTCGACCAGTTCTGGATCGTCGTGTACGTCACGCGAGCGTGAGGCTTGACGACGATCTCGACGACGGCGCTATGCAGCGAGTCGGTCGAGTAGACCGGCGCCGAGCAACCTTCGATGTAGTGCACCTTGGAGCCCTCGTCAGCGATGATGAGGGTGCGCTCGAACTGGCCC
>CALDGN010000007.1 GCA_937942965.1 uncultured Acidimicrobiales bacterium
ATGTTCCAGCTGCTCGTGTTCGCCGGCAACGAGACCACCCGCACCGCGATCAGCCACGGCGCAATGGCCTTTGCCGAGCACCCCGACCAGCTCCGACGCGTCACCGACCAAGACGCCAAGCTGAACACGATGTCCGAGGAGATCCTTCGGTGGTCCTCCCCGGTTCTGCACATGCGGCGCACGGCGACGCAAGACACCGAGCTGGCCGGGACGGCGATCGCCAAGGGCGACAAAGTCGTCATGTGGTACGCCAGCGCGAACCGCGACGAGGCAGTCTTCGATGACCCATTCACGTTCGACGTCGGGCGTTCCCCGAATGCGCAGTTCTCCTTCGGCGGCGGCGGCCCGCACTTCTGTCTCGGCGCCTGGCTTGCGCGACTCGAGCTCGATGAGCTGTTCGGTGAGATGGCAGACCGAAACATGTCGCTGCGCATGACCGAAGCCCCAGTGCGCGCCCCGTCGAACTTTGTGCATGGCGTGTTGTCCGTCGGTATGGAGCCAGTCCGCGGATGACCGCGTCAGCGACTCGTGCGGCGGCGCCGATCGACCTGCACGATGTCACCGTCTTCGACGCCGGCATCCCCCACGATGCCTTCGCGGAGATGCGGGCAGCCGACGGACTGACCTGGACACCGGATTCCGACGAGCACGGCCAAGGCTTCTGGTCGGTCACTCGCCATCGCGAACTGGTCGACGTCAGCCGCAACACCGACGTGTTCTCGTCTGAGGTCGGCCACATCCAGATCTATGACATCGACCCCGACGCGCTGCCTGCTCGAGCCTCGATGATCGACCTCGACCCGCCAGTGCACACCCGATTGCGTCGACTCGTGAGCTCCGCGTTCACGCCACGTCACGTGCAGTCCTACGAAGCGGCAATCCGAACGCGAGTCATCGACTGTCTCGATCGACTCGTCGCCGACGGTGGCGGCGACTGGGTGTCGACGGTCGCCGCTCCGATTCCGATCGGCGTGATCTGTGACCTGATGGGCGTGCCCGAAGCCGATCACGATTTCATGATCGAGCTCAGCGACTACCTGGTCGCAGGCACCTCGAACGATCCGCTCGAACCAACGGCCTACGGCAACACGACCGACCTGCGTCTGCTGCCGTTCAACTCGCCCGCGGCGCACGGCATGAGCGAGTACGCCCGCAAGCTCGGCGACGAACGGCGCCGCCAGCCCGCCGATGATCTCATCACGAGACTGATCGAAGCCGAGGTCGAGGGCGAGCGCCTTACCGACGACGAGTTCACGAACTTCTTCCGGCTCATGATCTTCGCCGGCAACGAGACGACCCGGTCGTCGATGGCCCACCTCGCTTTGCATATGCGCCAGTTCGGCGCCGAGTTCGAACGGGCCCGAGCTAACCCAGACCTCCTCGGACCCATCGCCGACGAAATCATTCGCTACAGCTCGGCGATCCTCTACTTCCGCCGCACCGTCACCCAACGAGTGCACCTCGGCGGCACCGACCTCGCCCCGGGCGACAAGGTCGTCATGTGGTACGCCGGCGCCAACTTCGACGAGACGGTCTTCGACGACCCGCTCGCATTCCGAGCCGACCGCGAGCAAGTGCCCGCCCACGTCGCCTTCGGTGGCGGCGGCGCTCACTTCTGTCTCGGCGCCTCGCTCGCCCGGCTTGAGATCTCGATCCTGGTCGAAGAGATCCTCGAACGTGATCTCCGACTCGACATCGGTGAGCCAACCTTCGTACCGTCGAATTTCGTCAACGGCATCGAGCACCTGCCGGTGACCGTTCTCTAAGGAGCCCCCATGTCCTTTCACCTCACCGACGATCAGCTCGCCTTGCAGGCCAAAGCTCGCGAGCTCGCGCAGCAGGTCATCGCGCCTCGGGCCGCCGAGGTCGACCGCACCGAGCAGTACCCATGGGACAACGTCGAGGCACTCAAGGACGCTGGCTTCACCGGCATGACCGTGCCAACCGAGTACGGCGGACCCGGGCACAGCTTCCTCGATGCCGTGCTCGTCGTCGAAGAGATGGCCAAGGTCTGTGGCGTCACCGGACGCATCGCCGTCGAGGCCAACATGGGCGCGATCTCGGCGATCCTGGCCTACGGCAACGAGGACCAGAAGAAGCTCGCCGCGGAGATGGTGCTTAACGGCGACAAGCCGGCGATCTGCATCACCGAGCCCGATGCCGGTAGCGCCGCGACCGAGATGACGACGAGCGCGCACCGCGACGGCGACCGCTACATCTTGAACGGCACCAAGCACTGGATCACCGGCGGTGGCGTCTCCAAGCTGCACCTGATCTTCGCCCGGGTGTTCGACGACGCCGGCAACGAAGAAGGCATCGGTGGCTTCCTCGCCATCCGCGACGAGAACGACGGCCTCGAGTTCGTCAGCCGCGAGCCCACGATGGGCCTGCGCGGCATCCCCGAGATGGAGATCCGCTTCAACGACATGGTCGTCGGGCCGGACATGGTCGTGCTTCCGCCATCTGGTTTCCGCAAGGGCTTCGGCGATCTCATGAACGCCTACAACAGCCAGCGCGTCGGTGCCGGCACGGTGGCGCTCGGTCTCGCCTCCGGCGCGTACGAGCTTGCGCTCGACTTCGTGAAAAAGCGCGAACAGTTCGGTCGCCCGATCGCCGAGTTCCAAGGGCTCCAGTGGATGCTCGCCGACATGTCCATCAAGCTCGAAGCCGCCCGCAGCCTCACCTGGCGAGCCGCAGAATCGACCGGGCCGGGCGGAAGCCCGTTCCCCGACGCGACGATCGCCGCCCAGGCCAAGGTCTTCACGACCGAGTCGTCGATTCAGATCGTGTCCGATGCGCTGCAGATGTTCGGCGCCGCCGGTTACTCGCGGAACAACCCGCTCGAGCGCATGTACCGCGACGTCCGCATGTTCACGATCGGTGGCGGCACGGCCCAGATCCTGCGCACCGTCGTCGCCAGCCGCATTCTCGACCAGAAGCTGCCGCAGCGCCGCGACGGTTACGTCCCCCGCACCTAGCGGGACCGTTGGTGGCTGGCCGGATCTGTCCCGGACTAGATTCGCCGCCATGTCTGAGACGCACACCGCCGCTGACTTCGACCGCATTCGGCTGCTCTGGCCCGACCATCTTGGTCTCGCTCGCGGCAAGTACGTGCCGAGTCGCAACGCCGAAAAGCAGACCGGCTTCTGTGTCACGACCTTTGCGATGGCGTACGACCGCGATCTCGTTCCGGCGCCTGGTGCCCACCTGTTGACTGGCCTCAAGGACGTCGACGGCAACCTCGACGCAACCTCGTTACGGCCGAGCTGGGAAGCCACCCACTGGAACGGAAGCATGACCGGTTCTGGCCGCACTGGCGTGGCCATGGTCGACCTGTCCATCGACGGCGAACCGTGCGCCATCTCGGCTCGCCAAGTGCTCCGCAATGCGATTGCCGATTGGGCCGAGCTCGGCTATCAGGTCAAGGTCGGCATTGAGCTCGAGGGGTACATCCTCGAACCGACCGACGACGCCGATGCACCCGGCGGCCAGACCTGGAAGCGGTTCGAGAACCCGCGGTCGATGGTCTACGGCACCGGCCCACTCGGTGACTCGACCGGTCTGCTCGACGAGATTTGGTGGACCGCCGAACGGTGCGGCTTGCCGATCGAATCGATGAACATCGAGTTCGACGAATCCCAGGTCGAGCTCACGCTCGAATACGACGACGCCCTCAAGGCCGTCGACGACGCCTTCATGTTCCGAGTGATGGCCCGAGAAGTTGCGATCATGCATGGCCTCGACTTCACGTTCCTCGGACGCCCGTTCCCCGAGCTCTCCGGCTCGGGCGTGCACATCAACTTCAGCCTCGTCGACGCGGACGGCAACAACGCCTTCGCCGACGAAAACGACCCTCACGGAATCACGGCTGTCGCTCGGCAGTGCCTGGGCGGTCTCGTGCACCACCACCTCGGACTCACCGCGCTGTGCGCTCCGACGGCAAACGCCTATCGGCGCCTCCAGCCCGGCAGCCTCTCAGGCGTCTGGGCCAACTGGGGCGTCGACCATCGCAACGTCACGAACCGCATCCCCGCCCACACGGGCCCGGGCATGCGCATCGAAAGCCGCCTCGGCGACGGAAGCATGAACCTGCACCTCGGCGTCGCCGCAGTGCTGCAAGCCGCACGACTCGGCGTCATCAACGAACTCGACCCGGGCGAGCCCGTCACGTCCGATGGCTTCGAAGACGGCGGCACGACCGACGTTCGCTGCGCAACCGACCTCGCCGGCGCACTCGACGATCTCGATGCAGATCAGGCGCTTGCTGCCGCCATTGGTCAAGACATCGTCGACAACTTCACGTTCAACAAGCGAGCCGAAGCCGAACGCTTCGACGGCGATCTGACCTCGCCTGAGCTGAGCGACTTCGAACGGCGCACCTACCTGCCCTACCACTAACCAAAGCACCACTCTGGCTGCCACGACAACGGGCACCGAGCTCGGGCGATCGCCATTCCTCAAGCGGCCCGCAAGTTCGCTGAGAGCATTGAATCACTTGCGCGCGGGCCGATGGATACGTCGTGCCGAGCGCACCCGACGTGTCCCTTCCTGCGGGTTTCATTCAAGAACTCGCCGCCGCTACTTCGCGCCGACGCGTCCTGGCGGCCACCGCAGCCTGGATGCCCCAGATCATCGAGGCAGAGCGCTCGTCGGTCTCGCTGCCCACCGATGGTCTCCATCTCCAGATCTACGCGATCTCCGACACGCTCATGCCCCAAGGCACCTTGTTGCCGATCAACGGATCGCTCGCCGGGCAAGCCTTTAGCAGCCAGCGCACGGTCATTTGCGATGACCTCACTATGTCGAGCGCATCTGAGGCGGCTCGCCTGGTCTCCTACGGCTTACGTTCCGCCATTGCCTGCCCGATGGTGATCGGAGGTCGGTCGCTCGGCACCATCAACCTGGGGAACAGCACACCCGGCTTCTTCACGCCAGACCACAAACAGGAACTGCGAGCGATCGTCGATCTGATCGCGTCGTTTATGGGTGCCCACGAGCGAGCCGAGTCTGAGTTCGAGCGAAGAAGCACCGACCACCTCACTGGTTCGCTCAGCAGGTCCGCGATCTTGGATCATCTCGACAACGAGTTCGCGACCGATGAGAAGCCATCGCTGCTGTATGTCGACGTCGATCGCTTCAAGTCCATCAACGACACGCATGGCCATGCGCACGGAGATGAACTGCTGCGGGTGCTTTCCCAGCGCATCCAAGGCGTGCTGCGAGAACAAGATCGCCTCGGCCGTCTCGGTGGCGACGAGTTCCTCATCGTTGCTGCGGCAGACGGCGATGGTGCCGTCGCCCACCAGCTGGCCGACGAGATCGATCGTGTCTGCGGCATGCCCGTCACCTATCGCTCCGTATGCGTCCAACCCCAGATCAGCATCGGTGTCGCCAGCGTTCCCGATCACGTCGGCTCTGCGACGGAGCTCCTCAACGACGCGGACGAAGCGATGTACGCGGCGAAGCGCTCGTCCTTCTCGGTGGCCATCGCCGACGAAGGACTCCGCGCTCAGGCCGCCACGATCGCGACCATCGACCGGGACCTTGACGTCGGTCTACGCACCGGCGAGATCACGCATCACTTCCAGCCTGTTCGCGACATCACGACACGAGAGATCATGGGGGTCGAAGCACTCGTTCGCTGGACACACCCCCGGGTCGGGCCCGTGCCTCCCCCACTTCTCGTGCAGAGGTTGGAGCGAACTGGCCGCACCGATGCGTTCACCGAGTGGACGCTCAGGACGGTCGCCGAACACTGGACGCAGGTTCGAGCCCAGGTCCCGTGGTTCGCCGACAAGGCGGTATCGGTCAACATGTCGCCTCGCCAGTTGGCCTGGCCTCGCTATGCCGATGTCCATCTGGCGATCGCCGAAGAGTTCGGCCTTCGCACCCAAGACATCATTGTCGAGGTTGTCGAGTCGGCCGAGATCGAGGTCGGCGACGCCGCCGAACAGACACTCCAGCGACTCGTTGCCGAGGGCGTGGTGGTGGCCTTGGACGACTTCGGAACCGGCCACAACGCCTTGGGCTACTTCACCCGGTTCACCATCGGCGCAATCAAGTTCGACCGGAGCCTCGTGGCCCAGGCGAGTACCAGCACCCAAGCACGGACGATCCTCGCTGGTTTGGCCGGGATCTGCCACGAACTCGGCGTCGTGTCACTCGGCGAAGGCATCGAGACAGAAGCACACGCTCGTATCTGCCAGCAGCTCGGTATCACGCATGGACAAGGCTGGCACTTTGGCTATCCGGAGCCGCTCGAGCGACTGATCGCCACTGCGCTCGCCGACGGACCACCCGAGCGCCTGGGCATGCTCGGCTACCTCTCGGAGTACACCAACCGATCATCTCGGTAGCTGCCCGCTCGCCGAACAGTCGTCGCGGCAGCCCTGCAAGACTTGTTGGTGATGATGCACTACGACGTTCGCGGGAACCCCGATGCGCCCACGCTGGTGTTGGTGCACGGCTTCCTTTCGAGCAACGTGCAATGGGATCTGAATGTCGAGCGGCTCGGAGCCGAGTTGCGTCTGGTCCTGGTCGAGCTGATGGGACACGGTGACTCACCGACCCCCGATGATCCTGCGCCCTATCGACTCGATGCGGTGCTGCGTTCGTTCGAACAGATTCGGACCGAGGTGGGTGCCGAACGTTGGTGGGTCTGCGGTCAATCGCTCGGCGCGGCGATCGCGTTGCGGTACGTGCTCGCACACCAAGACCGCGTCGACGGCGTCATCGTCACGAACACCCGGGCGGCGTTCGGGCACACCGCCAACGACCCCAATCTGGTCGACTACTCCGAGATCGAACTGCGTGAGCTCCCGGTGCACCCGATCCATGCCCGCCGCTTCCCCGAGGCCATCAAAGCCCGGATGGTCGAGCGGGCCGATGCGATTCCTCCCCACGCCCTCACCCACACCGTCGCCAATCGACCGAGCTGGCGGTCGGTCGATGAACTCGGCGAGCTGACGATGCCGGTCATGTTGATCAACGGTCGATACGAGCGAGCTTTTCAACCGTTCGTCGACGACGCTCGCCTCAACCTCCCGACGATCGAGGTTGTGCACCTGGCTGGCGGGCACTCCATCAATGTCGAACAGCCCGAGGCCTTCGATGCTGCGGTGCTCGAGTTCGTCGCCCGCCACGGTCGATCAGATTGAGTGCAGTCAGAACTCGCTGAGGCTGTCGATTCGTGCGTGGCGTAAGGTCACGGCAACGCTGACGTTCCGGGGGAATCCGATGGCGAACGATCTCGATGCCAACGCCGTAAAAATGTTCGGCTTCAAGGTGTGGACCTACAAGATGGGCGAGCAGGTCTCGCTCATGGTGCACCTAGGCGACCAGCTCGGCCTCTACAAGACGATGCGCGGTCGGGGGCTCATGACCACCGACGAGGTTGCAGACGCCACCGAGCTCCACGAACGCTTCGTGCGCGAATGGCTGCTTGGCCAAGCGGCCGCCGGCTTACTCGACCATGTCGACGGAGCGTTCGAGCTCACCGATGTACAAGCCGCAGTGCTCGCTGACGAAGACGACTCGCTGTCGTTCGCAGCGGGCGCGTTCCGCGGCGGGGTCGAGCGCAAGGTCGTCGATCGAATCCTTGAATCGTTCCGCACCGGGGTGGGCCTCACCTACGAAGAGCAAGGCCCGAACGCCGCGGCGGGTCTCGCCCGCATGACCGGACCCTGGTCACGTCTGGCGCTGACCGACCGTGTCCTTCCGGCACTCGAAGGCGTCGTCGACAAGCTCGAAGCAGGAGCGACGGTCTGCGACATCGGCTGCGGGGGCGGCGTCATGCTCAGCACCTTGGCTCAGGCGTTTCCCAACAGCCGATGCGTCGGCGTCGATCCATCCTCGGCCGCCATCTCGATCGCCAACCAGCGGGCCCAGGACCAGGGCCTGTCCAACATCGAGTTCATCGAAGCTGGTGGCGAGGACATCGCGGCCGGCAGCGACTACGACCTGGTGATCACGTTCGACTGCATGCACGACATGGCGTTCCCCGATCGCACCGCCGCAGCGATCCGAAACGCGATTGCCGACGACGGCACATGGCTACTCAAGGACATCCGCTCGACAGGCGACTTCGACAAGGACATGCGGAACCCGCTGCTCGCGATGTTCTACGGGTTCTCGGTCGCCTCGTGTCTGCAGTCGGCCATGTCAGAACCTGGCGGCCGAGGCCTCGGCACGCTCGGGCTCCACGCCGATGCTGCCAAGGAGTTGACCCAAGAAGCCGGCTTCACCCGCTTCGACATCCACGATCTCGACGACGCCGCCAATCTTTACTACGAGGTACGAATCTGATGGCTGCTGCCACCCACACTGACGCTCTGACACTCGCGGCACGGGTCGGCGACCTCGTGCGGATTCCAAGCGTGAATCCGTTGCAGGCCGGCCCGAAGTCCGGCACCGACGGAGAACGCGAGATCTCTGCGTGGCTCGCCGACCGCACCGAGGCCATGGGCGCCCAGGTCACCACCCACGACATCATCGACGGACGCTCCAACGTCTACGCGCGCTTCGAAGGTGAGAGTGATCGGGTCGTCACCGTCGACGTCCACATGGACACCGTTGGCGTCGAGCACATGACCGATGACCCCTTCGACGGCCGCATCGAACAAGACCGTGTCTGGGGCCGAGGGTCGGTCGACACCAAGGCAACCCTTGCCGTCGTACTCGCCGTCCTCGAAGAGCTCCAGGCCGAAGGCAAACGTCCCGTGCCGACCGTCAACGTCGTCGGCACCGTGAGCGAAGAAATGGGCGGCCTCATCGGAGCAACGGGCTACCGAGAGTTCTTGCTCGAGTCCGGCAACCGCATCGACCAGCTCATCGTCGCCGAACCCACGATGTGTGCACCGGTCCATGGCCACAAGGGCGGAGTCGGCCTCGAAGTCACGGTGCACGGCCACGCTGCCCATTCGTCGAAGCCACACCTCGGGCAGAACGCAATCAGCGCGGGCGCTCGCATCGTCGAAGCCATCGATGCCGAGCAGCTTCGGCTCGATGCGCTCGAAGCGCCGACCGCGGTTGGCAACGGCACCGTCTCGGTCACCGAGTTCGGCGGTGGCGTCGCCCGCAACATCATCCCGCCGAGCTGCTCGCTGTACTGCGGACGCCGAACCGCACCCGGCGAGGATCCCGACGATGTGTTTGCCCAGCTGAGCACGCTCATTCGCGCGGCGGCTTCGCCACTCAAGGTCGACATCGAGCTGGCGAATGGGTTCGGGAGCGCTGGGTTCTGGCAAGACCCCGACAGCCCACTCGTGCACACACTGTGTGAACTGGCGTCGAGTGAGCCCGAGATCGCTGCCTACGGAAGCAACGCCTTGCGCTACGACGTGATCGCCGACGAGGTCGTTGTGTTCGGCCCAGGTTCGATCGACCAGGCCCACCAGGCGGTCGAATGGATCGACATTTCTGAACTCGACCGTGCCGCCGACATCTACCGAGCCTGGTTCCGCCGCTAGCCCTGCGTGGCAACAAAGGCGGAGCACTCACAAGGAAGCCCTCTGGGGTAGTCAGCGCGCCGTTACCTCCGCGAGACTGCGTGCTCGGGGGTAGACGCAATGGGACAACTCTGGAAACTCGGCGCAGCAGCGTCTGCGGACAAGATCCGCTCGGGTGAGATCGCACCAAGCGAGCTCATGGCCGACGTGCTCGCGCGCGTCGACGAGAAGAACCCCGAGCTCAACGCCATCGTGCTGTCGCATGCCGAGCGAGCGACGGAACAGGCGCGCGCCGCCGACGATGCCGTTGCGAACGGCGACGATCTCGGCCCGCTGCACGGCGTGCCGGTCACGATCAAGCACAACATCGACCTCGCCGGTGATCCGAACCCAAACGGCGTACCCGCGTTCGCCAACGTGATGGCCGACGAGAACCACCCACTCGTCGATCGCCTCCAAGAGGCCGGGGCGATCGTCATCGGACGCACCAACACGCCCGAGTTCTCGATGCGAGCGACGACGGTGAACCCGCTCCATGGCCGTACCCACAATCCTTGGGGCGACCCGATCTCACCCGGTGGTTCATCCGGCGGTGCCGGTGCCGCGTGCGCAGCCGGCATGGGTGCGTTGCACCACGGCAACGACATCGGTGGATCACTCCGTTTCCCATCGATGGCCAATGGTGTGATGACGGTCAAGCCCTCGAGCTATCGCATCCCCGTCTACAACGGTTCAGCGACGGCCGAACGCGGTCCACTCGCGCAAGAAATCTCGGTCCAAGGCATCATCGCCCGCCACGCGGCCGACGTTCGCCTCGCCACCCAGATCATGGCCCAGCCCGATCCTCGTGATCCGAACTCGCCGCCCGTTCCCTGGAACGGCCCCGACGTACCTCGGCGGGTTGCGGTTACTCGCGATGGCGCTGGCTACCCGGTCGACGCCGAGATCAATGCGCTCATCGACCAAGCCGCCGACCAACTGCGAGATGCCGGCTACGAGGTCATCGAGGTCGACACCCCTTCGATCGGCGACGCCGCCACGGGCTGGTTCACGACGCTCACCACCGAGATGAAGCACCTGCTCGATGCGCCCTTACGCGAGCACGGTTCCGAGACGATCCAACAGATCTTCGACCACTACTTCGAGATGTCGCACCTGCTCGAGATACGTGACCACATCGTTGCCTCGGGTCATCGCACCGCGCTCAAGCGCGACTGGAGCCGCTTCCTCGACACCTATCCCCTGGTGCTGACCCCATTCATTCTTCGCCCGTTCTTCGACTGGGACGACGACGCCCAGGGCCTCGATGCCGTGCGCGACCTCTTCGAAGCATCGGTCTGGTCGACCGGCATCAACTACTTGGGTCTCCCCGCCGGCGTGATCGGAACGGGCTTTGCTGGCAACCGTCCAGCCGCAGTGCAGATCGTCGGCCAACGCTGGCGCGAAGATCTGATCTGCGACGCCCTCGAAGCCATCGAGGATCGCAACGGGATCCTCGCGCCCCAGCTGTGGGCGCGTGACAGCGATGGCTAGCAGCGAACCACCGAACGAGATCGGCTTCGGCCAGATCGACGCTTCGTACAAGCACCACCTGGAAACGGTTCCTGCCGACGACGACGGGCCCATCTGGATGGTCTCGATGCAGCGAGCCGAAGGCGGTCTCGACCGGCTCCAGTCGGTCGCTGATGTCGGCGGCGGCGAGGTCGTGCTCGCCGGCGACGTGATTCGTCAAGTCGATGGCGACGCGACGCACTGGAACCAACTCACCGTCGTGAAGTTCCCGACCCGGCGAAACTTCATTCAGCTCGCTCATCATCCGGCGTTCAAGCATCACCCCGGCTTCGGCCATATGCAGCTCCATGAGGCGATCATCCTCGGCTGCATTCCGTCACCCTCGATGCCGACACCGTCACACCTCACCGTGCCGACCTGGAACGCCGTGCCACACCCCGCGACCGACGATGACAGCCCTGTCGTCGTCGTGCATGCGGTCCGGTATGCAGACACCGACTGGTCACCCGACGACATGGCCGCCTATGCCCACGCACTCGCCGCGGCCTCAGTGCCCCATGGCGCCCGCGGCACCCGATGGTTCGCCGTCGAAGGCACGATCGTTGGCGACGGACGTCACTGGGACGACGTGCGGTTCACGATGTACCCAAGCATGTCGGCTTTTCTCGCGGTCGTGAACGACCTCGACCACATCACCGCCTATGAGCGCCATCGCGCGCACCTGATCGCCGACATGTACACGCTCGTCATGCGACCGCGGATCGACCGGCTGGCCCGATCCATCTGCTGAGCATTTCCACCGCGCCGAACAGGCCCGGTACGTTGCGGACATGGACGCAATCTGTGATGACCTCGCCGCCGAGCATGCTGCCCTCGATGCGATCGTGACCAACATCGACGAAGCCACGTGGTCCGCGGACACGCCAGCTGCGGGCTGGGATGTCAAGGACACGATTGTCCACCTGATTCAAGCGGACATGGCCGCCAGCCTCGCCGTGACCGATGCCGACGGGTTCCAGACCGCTAAGGCCGAGATGATGTCGGGCGGCGGCCTCGACTTCTTTGCGACCGCAGATGGCAAGACCGGCGCCGAAGTGCTCGCGTTGTGGCGCTCAGAGCGCGCCAAGATGCTCGACGCATTTCGCAGCCGCGGCCCCAAAGACCGCATCCCGTGGTTCGGGCCCGACATGAGCACGCTGAGCTTTGCGACCGCTCGTTTGATGGAGACCTGGTCACACGGCCAAGACGTGGCCGACACCGTCGGTGTGGCGTGGCCGGCGACCGAGCGGCTGCGGCACGTGTGCCACATCGGGGTCACCACTCGGGGCTGGAGCTACATGGTTCGTGGCCGTGACATCCCGACGGAACCCGTGCATGTCGCGCTGACGGCGCCGTCCGGCGACGTGTGGACATGGGGCCCCGACGACGCCGCGGACAAGATCACTGGATCGGCCGAAGAGTTCTGTTTGGTTGCGACCCAGCGCCGCAAGCCCACCGATACTTCGCTCCAGACCGAAGGGCCGCTGGCCGCCGAATGGCTTTCGATTGCGCAAGCATTCGCGGGCGAGCCGACCTTGCCAGACGCCCGCTAGTTGGCCTAAACCCCTAGCTCGTTCGAACCGGAGCGTCGCGCAGGTCGATGAGCGGTTCGGCTTCCCAGGTCTCGCGCCCGTCGAATCCGAACCGGTAGAGCACGGTTGCCCGCATCGGCATCACGCGCAGAAAGACGTGGCCATCAGATGTCGGCCCGCCAGGTTCGAACTCGCTGAGGTCGTAACCCATCTGCTCCCAGAGCGCAGCCCGGCCGTCAGAGGTGTCGACGACAGTGGCGATGCCTTCGACGATCAAGCTGTCGTTGTTCGTCTCGGGGCTGACTTGCCAGTGGAACATGACTCGGGGATCTCGACGAGCGTTCGAAACCTTGACCGACGGTTGCATCACGAAGGTGCACAGGTCGCCGTCGATCCACTTGATCCCCACTGGCACGCAATGCGCCCGACCATCAGCCCGAGCGGTCGCGATGTAGGCGATGCGTCCGATCCGATCGCTATGCGCAATGACGTCAGTCAGCTCCATCCCCGGAGCGTAGTTCGCCAGCAACGTCGGCGATCCAGTCATGCTGATCGACGCTCAAGAGCGTGAAGCTGGCTTGGCGAGGTTGATCACAGGCGTAGTCCGACTCGGGGAAGAGCAGGAAGCTCGTGACCGCGAACACGTAGTAGCGATCGTCTTGTCCAATCCCGCCGAGCGGGCCGCCAGAATCACCGAGACACGTGCCGGATCCGTCGGTCTCGTCGGTGCACAGCATCGAATCGGGATCGAACGAGTCTGCGGTGTCACCTTCGATGCATGCTGCGTCTGGAGCAACCTCGGATGTCCAGAGGTGGAGAAGCTCGGTAGGGCCCTCGGGGGTCACGCCCCAGCCTCCGGCGACGAGCTCTACTCGGTCGAGTCGGTCGGGTGGTTCGATCAGGGCGGCGAGCTCAATGTCGACAGGCTCAGCCAGCCGCAGCAAAGCAAGATCGTTGCGCATGTCGGCATGGTTCGCTGACCAGCGGCCATCGTCAGCGACACGCGTCGACCAGCCGGGATGCACATGCGTCTCGATGATCGAGGTGAGGTTGCCGCCCTCGTTCGCGTTCACCGAACCAGTGCGGGCGAGTAGGTGATACAGCTGTAGATCTCGGTGACCCGGCTCGCCGCCATCCGGCGCGGTGCCGGCGAGCGTCGAGACGCAATGGGCCGCGGTCAAGACCCACTCAGGATCGATCAGAGTGCCGGTACATCGGAGCACGCCTTGCTGGTCACAGCTCCACGGTCCGAGCGCGCCGCTGGCGCCGACCGGTGCTTTCGCATCGACGTGATAGGTACGGGCCCGGTCAATGAGGAGCGCCACATGGGCACCGGCAACGGTGCCTTCTTGCTTGACCGGCCCTGGCTCAAGTTCGGAACGACCGGCTGACTCGAACGTCACGCCCGTATCCGCCTCGACGACGATCGGGACCGCGATCTCGTCGACCGTCGCAGTGTTGAACATGGAACATCCGGCTGCCGCAGCTGCCCGCGGCGTCGACCCCGCGACGAGTCCAGAAAGGACCATCGTCGTGGCGATCAGCGCAGTGAGCGCTCGGAGAACAGCAGGCACTGCTACCTATCGGCCCACCACATCTCTTGGCGATGGTCCGAGCGGATCAGCGAGCCAAGTGAACGTACCCACTGCAATCATGCGGCGATAGGCCATCAGACCCAGTTGGTCAACTCGTACCCAATGCCTACGCCGTCAGGCTCACGCGGCCCATTGCTACTGCCTGACGCACGCCGATGGATCCATAGGCGCACCCAAGCATCCCGCTCGGGCTCGAAGAAGCCTGGGCGTCCCGAGAAAGGTGGCGGTTGTGTACGGCCTAATCAACCGAGCGATCGAGGAACTTGTGCGTTCCTCAGGTGATCCCAGTCTCTGGGATGCCGTGCGAGCTCGGGCGGACGTCGACATCGACTACTTCGAAGGCATGGTCGTCTACGACGACGATGTGACGCAACGTCTCATCGCTGCCGCGGCCCACGAACTCGACACCACGGCCGACGATCTCTTGGAACGCTTCGGCCGCTACTGGATCGTCTATACCGGCGCCGAAGGCTGGGGCCCGATCCTCGATGGACACGGCAGCTCTGTCGTCGAGGTGTTGCAGAATCTCGACGATCTGCATCTCCGCATCAGCTCGTCGATGCCTGAACTGCGGCCGCCCCGGTTTGAAGTCACCAACCACAGCCCCGATCGGATCGACGTGCGTTATCACTCCGACCGACAAGGCCTTGCCGCGATGGTCACCGGTCTGTTGCGTGGCCTTGCAGAACGATTCGACGAGGATTGGCATGTCGCCCAGGTGGGCGAGCGATCCGTCGACGGGTTCGACTCGTACGTGTTGTCCGCTCGTGTCCCGACCGCTGCTGGCGCCGTCGTGGTCGGCTCGAACCCGAATGCGGCACGGCCATGACCGACCGGCTGCTCGACACGATCCTGCCGTTCCACCTCACGCTCGACGGACGCGGCACGATCACCCATCTTGGCCCGAGCGTCCGCGGGCTGGTGCCCGACATCGTCGGCCGGTCGATCGCCGATGTCGTCCCCCACGTCGCCGGCGATATCGAGATCGATGCGCCACCCTCAGACGACTGGACCGGCCAGTTGGTCCACCTCCGATTCCGACAGCCCGAGTTCACGCTGCGGGGCGAGTTCCATCGACACGACGACGGCGGCTGGCTGTTCGCCGGCGCGCTCGATCCGGCCGACGCGCACCGGGTCAACGACCTTGGTCTTCGCCCGTCTGACTTCGCCGCCTCTGACCTGACCATGGACTTCTCCATGTTGAAGTGGACTCGGGATAGCCAGATTCGCGAGACCCGCCTGGCCTTGCTCCAACTGCGCCGCTCCATTTCCGAAGGACATGAACTTCGCGAACGGGTAGACACCGACGCGTTGACGGGCATCGCGAATCGGAATCGGTTCCTTGATGCCGTCAACGAAGTTATGGCGACCGCGACCGCCGGCGACTTCTGCGTCCTCATGATCGACATCGACCGTTTCAAGGCCATCAACGACCTCAATGGCCACCACGTCGGTGACGCCGCACTGGTGCACGTCGCCCGCCACTTGGCCTGGGCCGTCGGCGACAACGGCCTCGTCGCTCGTCTCGGCGGTGACGAGTTCGCGGTGCTCGTGACAACCCCGACCGAAGGCATCGCCGATCTTCGGCTCGCGGTCGATCAGCTGTGCGCCGACATCGTGGCGCTCAACCTCGACCCCGTCTCGATCATCGACGAGCGTGTCTCGATTCGGCTCTCTGTGGGTGTTGCGTTCTTCAAAGACGAAGAGGCAGCTGGCGACTTGCTCCGTCACGCCGATGTTGCGATGTACTCAGCGCGAGCAGCGGACGATGGACCCGTCGGCGTGTTCGACCCACTCGCCCAGCACGAGCTCGAGCTTCGACGTTCGCTCGCCGAGGAACTCGAGTCGGCGATTGCCGACAACGCGATCCAGCTGCAGTTCCAACCGATCGTCGATCTGCGAACCCGCCGAGTCGTCAAGTTCGAGGTGCTCAGCCGATGGCGGCACCCCCAGCACGGTTCCGTCCCGCCCGACCTGTTCTTCGATGTTGCGGAGCAGTGCCACCTCATCAAACAGCTCGATCGTTACGTGATCGCACGAGCGCTCGATGTCGGCCGCACTCGCCTCGCGACGGCTACTTCCGAAGTCCCGATGCTCAGCGTCAACGTCTCCGCGTTGTCACTGACCGATGACCTCGTCGACTACATCCGCACCACGTTGCACGAGCGGCACTACCCAGCCAATCGGCTCTGCGTCGAAGTCACCGAAACCTCTTCGATCACCGACATGCACCGGACGAGCCGGGTCTTGCATGAACTCGACGCACTCGGCATCGTCGTTTCTCTCGACGACTTCGGCACGGGTTTCTCGTCGCTGACCTATCTCCACCAGCTCCCGATCGGTGCCCTCAAGATCGACCGAAGCTTCGTGGCTGACATGCTGACGTCACGCAAAGCCCTCGAGCTTGTCCGCTCGATTCTCAATGTCGCCCAATCATTGGGCCTGCCGGTTGTCGCCGAAGGCATCGAGACGATCGAGCAGTGCGTGATGTTGCAGAACCTCGGCTGCGACCAGGGTCAGGGCTACTACTTCGCCCGGCCAGCTTCAGCCGAAGCTGCGTCGGAGACAATCGGACGCATGCTGCCGTTCGGTTCGAGCGAGGTCGACCCGACTCGCGTGGTGTTCCCCCCACAAACCTCGATCAACCTCGACTCGTCGGTCAAGCTATAAGACGGCGCGACACGGAGCAGCGAGGCCGACCCGTGCGACTAGCTAGCGTTGCCGTGTGCTGATCAGGGCGACCATCCTTCAAACCCCTTCTGCGGACCGTCTCGAGGTCCTCGAGGATCGTGTGCTTCAGATCGGGCCCGATGGCAGGATCGACGCGGTTCGTCCCGCGACCGATGGCGAGACCGTCGATGTGCACCTCCCGGCCTCGACTGTGCTCGTGCCCGGAATGATCGACACGCATCTGCATGCGCCGCAGTGGCCTCAGCTCGGCACCGGGCTCGACCTGCCGCTCGACCAATGGCTGTTCGAGAACACGTTCCCCCTCGAAGCCCGGTTCAGTGACGAGGCCTATGCCCGGTCCGTGTGGTCGTCGATGGTGCCGACCTTGCTCGCCAGCGGCACGACGACTGCCGTGTACTACGGGTCCGTGCACGAGCCGGCCACGATCGCGCTCGCTGAACAGTGCATCGAATCGGGCCAACGAGCGTTTGTTGGTCGCGTCGCCATGGATCATCCCGAAGGCACACCCGACTACTACCGCGATGCCGGACCGGCCGAGTCGGTCGAGGCAACGGCGCGGGTCATCGAAGCGATCCAGGCGCTCAACGCCCCGACGCTGGTCGAGCCCATCATCACCCCACGTTTCATTCCTGCCTGCAGCGACGGCTCGCTGCATGGGCACGGTGAACTGGCCGCGGCGACAGGCGTGCGCATTCAGACGCACTGCTCCGAAGGCGACTGGCAACACGCCCACGTGCAGGAACGCTGCGGCAAGAACGACGCGTTCGCGCTGGCCGACTTCGGGCTCGTCGCCGACCACACCGTGCTGGCGCATGCGACCCACTTGGACGATGCTGACCGACAGCTGCTCACGTCAAGGGGCGCGGGTGTTTCGCACTGCCCGCTGTCGAACTCATACTTCGCCAACGCGGTGTTTCCGTTGCGGCGCAACCTGGATGCCGGCATGCGGATCGGTCTCGGCACCGACGTTGCCGGCGGTGCCTCGGCGTCGTTGTTCGAGGCATGCGATCACGCGGTGACGGTGTCTCGCATGCTCGAAGACGGCGTCGACGTGACTCGAAGCCACGACCGCGGTGTCGCCCAATCGCGGGTCGACATCGTCACTGCGTTCTACCTGGCGACCGCGGGCGGGGCCGAGCTTCTCGGCATCGAAGCAGGATTGCTTGCACCGGGGCGCTTCTTCGATGCGCTCGCCGTGGACATCTCGCCCGATGGGCCGCTCGGCATCGCTCCAGAGGTTGACGACTGGAGTCGAACGTTCGAGAAGCTCGTGCGTCGCGGCAGCCCTGCGTCGATCCGCGCCGTCTGGATCAATGGACGGCTCGTGTCAGGCGAAGCCTGACGTGCTGCGCCTCGCTACGAAACGCGGACTTCGCTGAACGGCACGCCCTTGTCGACTTCAGGCTCCTTGGGCAAGCCAAGGATGCGCTCGCCGATGATGTTGCGCTGAATCTGGTCCGTGCCGCCGCCGATCGAGGTGAAGAAGGCGTTGAGCATGGCGTAAGTCGCATCGGCGGCTTCGGGATACGGCTCGCCTCCGAGCATCGCTTCGCTTCCGAGGATGCGACCCTGCAAGCTGCCGGCGAAGTGCAACATGCGAGACATCGCGAGCTTGCCCAGCGACACAACCGGTGACGAGGTGCCCTTGGCCAGCTCTTGCTTGGCCCGTTGGTTGTTCCAGCCGTTGAGCGTGCGCCATGCGTACAGACGCATGAGATCCTGTCGGATCGACGGGTCGTTGCTGACGCCTCGCTTGACCGCGAGCTCGACCAGCGAAAGATCCGGGATCGGCGCAGAGGCTTCGCTCGTCGAGTCTCGAACAGCGTCTTCAGCGTCGGTCTTGCGAGGCCGAGAGACACCCATCGCGGAACGTTCATAGGCCAACGCCGACGTGAGCACGTGCCAGCCCGAGTTGTATTCGCCGAGCATGTTCGCGTCGGAGACTCGAGCGTCGGTGAGGAACACCTCGTTGAAGCGAGCGTCGCCGGTCGCTTGTCGAAGCGGACGAACTTCGACACCGGGCTGATCCATCGGCATGAAGAAGAACGTGATGCCGCGGTGCTTGGCCTGGGACGAATCGGTGCGGGTGATCAAGAACGCGTAATCGGCCTGGCGGCCACCCGAGGTCCATACCTTCTGACCGTTGACGATCCACTCGTCGCCATCACGTTCGGCACTTGTGCGGACCGACGCCAGGTCGCTTCCGGCGCCCGGCTCGCTGTAGAGCAGACACATGTCGATCTCGCCTAACAGCAATGGACGCAGCACTTGCTGCTTCAGCTCGGGTTGTGCCCACGCGATGATCGTCGCAGCCCACAGGTTCGTGACGTCTTGGCCCCAGCCGCCGACCTTGGCCGAGCGGAAGACCTGGTCGGTCGCGCGGGCCACCTTGGGCGGAAGTCCGCGTCCGTATTCTTCGACCGGCCAACTCGGCGCCGACCAACCACTGTCGACCAGGGCGGCCAACCAGGCGTCTCGGTCACCCTCGGGCTCGACGGGGTTCGCCTGAAGCCATGCTTGGGCCTCGGCGATTGCGGCTGCGGCGTCGACGACATCACTCATGGCTTCATCGTCGCAGCCAGGACCCCCCTGGACCAAGGGTCAGTCTTCGAGCGGCGGCCGGGTGAGCGACGAACCACCGCTCGTCGCGAATGGCCCCTGCTCGTCGTACATCGTCGCCATGGCCATCGAGACACCGTCGGCTTGGATCTGCTCGGCCGACTCGATCCCGATCCAGTCGCCGACCGGGTAGCGGCCCAACAGCATCGTGTAATCGGCATTGATGTAGTACAGACCTTCGTCGCTGAAGTTGACGAGAGGGCACGCGATGTCGCCTGACACTGCCGCTCGAACGAGCGGCGACATCGCTTCGCCCTCGACCAACTCGACCGTGTCGTTGGTCCACACCCGAGAACGAGCCCCGGTTCCCATCCCGCCGTCGACCACGCGGAACAACCATCCGTTGTGCTCTGCGGCCCCAGTGGTGCCATCGTTCTCGACGCTGTCCGGCGCCGGCCACGTCTCGTGCTCCGGCCTCCAGATGGTGCCCGGAGGATCCGCCGAGGTCACGAGGAACACGGCACTCACTCGGCCGACCTCGTGGCCGTCGCAGGTGATCATTGCGTCGATGACGCGAACCTTGCGGCCTTCGCGAACGGGTTGCAACGCGATCTGCACCGGCGCCATAGCGGCGGGCCGAAAGAGGTCGACGGTCAGCCGAGCAGCCCGCCATCCGTCGTCGCCGTAGTCCGCTTCGAGTGCGCGAGCCGCGAGCCCACCGAGCAGTCGCCCGTGCAGCATGTCGGGCGACCAAGGACCGCGAGCCAGTGGCGTCGGCACGAAGCCCTCGTCGTCCTGCGAAAAGTAGAAGCCTGTCACGGCCGCTGGTTTACCACCCGCACTCGGAACGGCTCGAACCGCGTGTGGCCCGTCATCGGCATACGGGGCAAGAAATGTGAGTCTTTCCTCTCATATTCCCTGAGAGCGGGCCGATGGTGGGTCGTATGTCCTATCCCGACGAGGGTGACGGGAAGCTGAAGTCTCTGGCGATGCTGGAGCAGCACCTGCTCCTTACCCAACGCACCATCGTCGGGCGCATCGACACGATCGGGGTGCTCGCGATTGCCTGTTATCTCCCGATCGCGCTTCGAGACGAACTCTCGCTCCAGCGTTCGCTCACCTGGTCGCTGCTCGTCGCGCTCACCACGATCGGGTGGGCCTCGGCGCTGACGTTCCGCACCCTCGCCCGTGGGGTACTCCCGGTCTGGCTCTCTGGCGTCGTGTGGGCGCTGCTCCCGTGGATCGCTTGGCCGAGCCTCGTGGCAACCGGGCAGAACGATGCGGCGTGGATCATTGCGGGCGTCTGCGGCTACGGACTGGCGACCGATGCGTTGCTGCTTCCGCAGACCTTCCAGCTTCGGGTCTACCCGCTCATGTTCTCGTATCTCGCGAGCTACGTCGTCGCCTTTGTGCTGACCGGGCACTGGTATCAACTCGGGGGGCTCACGATCCTCGCGTTGCACCTAGCCGCCGGCGTGTGGGGGTTCGAGAACATCAAACGCCGCTTGCTCGTGAACCAAGCCACCGTCGAAGCCGAAGCGTTTCGCGATCCGCTGACCGGGCTCGCCTCGCGCGGCGCCGCGATCCGCGAGATCGAGCGACGACTCAAGACCGACGAGGCCGTGCATTGCATCGTCGTCGATGTCGACGACTTCAAGGCCATCAACACGCACCTCGGACATCACGGTGGCGACGAAGCACTCGTCGCGCTTGGCGATGCACTCCGCACCCGGCTCAAAGGTTGGTATGTCGCTCGGCTCGGTGGCGACGAGTTCATCGCGATCAATCGCCGCGGACTACACCCAAGCGAAGAGGGTGCGATCACGACCATCGATGTCGGACGCGTCGGTACGACGCGTGGGCGTCGCATCATCAGCCTGAGCATCGGTGCAAGTTCGATCGATCGCACCGGCTCGCCCGACCAGCTGCTGACCGAGGCCAGCGCTGCGTTACGCCGGGCAAAGTCGCTGGGCAAGCGCCGAATGATCGTCGCCGACGACGAGCTCCGTTCCGATGAGCATGACCGCCAGCACTTGGCTGCGCAAGCGCACCTCGCGCTACAGCACGGCGACATCATTGCCTGGGGCCAGCCGATCTTCGAGTTGTCCGACGCAGAGCCAGCCGGCATCGAGCTGCTCGCCCGATGGCCTCAACCCGACGGGCACATCGAGATGCCCGGCAGCTTCGTGCCTGTAATCGAAGCGCAGGGCCTCGGTTCGTTGCTCGGCGAACGGATGCTCCGCGAAGCCATCGAGCTCCTCGTCGAGCTCGATGCGATCGGCAAGCCCGACGTGTTTGTGTCGTTCAACTTGTCCGCTCTCGTTCTGCTCGAGACCGACCTGCCAGAACGCATCGCGACCATGCTTGACCGCTCCGGGATTCGCCCCGACCGCCTGATCGTGGAGATGACCGAGTCGCAACGCTTGCCCGAAACGAATCAGGCCCACCAAGCCATCGATCGGCTGCGGGCGATTGGCATTGGACTTGCCACCGACGATCTCGGCGCTGGCTGGTCATCGATCAATCAGATGATCCAGCGGCCGTTCACCCATGTGAAGATCGACCGCACGCTGACGACCTCGGACCAACGCGGGGCGGATGAGCTTCTGCACGCGTTGTGCACACTCGCCCATGGCGCCAATCAGATTGCCATCGCCGAGGGCATCGAGACGGGCGAAGACCTCCACCGGGCGCGGCGGGCTGGTTTCCGACTGGGTCAGGGCTACCTGATGGCCCGGCCTGCTCCGCTTAGCGAACTTCTTGAGCTCGTGAGTGCGGGCCCGATGCCGGTTGACGAGGAGGTCCTCGACATCAGCACTCCGGTGGTGACCTTGGACGAGAACGAGAAAGGGTGGCCGCCGGACCCCGACGACCACCCCCTCAGTTCATTCTCCTAGTGCCGGTGGGGACCGCAGAGCCCTCACCGATCGTGTACTAGCCCTTGGCTTCCAAGAAGGCGTCGCTGAAGTTGGTCTCGAAGTCGCCGGTGTCTTCGATCTCTTCGAGCTTGCTCGTGTCGACCGGGTAGACGATGGGATCGTCAAGGACCTCTTGGTCGATGAACTCGACCGCAGCTTCGTTCGGGCTGGCGTAGTAGTTCCAGTTCGTCAACTGTGCCCCGCGCTCAGCGCTGAGCAGGAAGTTGATGAACGTGTGCGCCGTGCATGGATGCGGGGCGTCCTTGGGAACGGCCATGTTGTCGATCCAACGGGTGCCGCCTTCGTCGGGAACGAAGTAGGTGTACTGGTCCGGGTTTTCGGCATCGAAGAACTGGAACAGGAAGTTGCCGCTGTAGCCGTGAGCGACGGCCGAGTCACCGGTGACGAGTAGCTCGTCGTACTGATCCGAGTCGAAGGCGGCGACCCGATCGTTGGCATCGGCGATGAGCTGGCGGGCTTCTTCGAGTTCGGCTTCGCTGACCGAGTTGAGCGAGTAGCCCAGGTACTTGAGTGCGGCACCCATGGTCTCGCGTGGATCGTTGAGCAACGTCGCATACGAGCCTTCGAGGCCGTATTCGGCGGCGAGGTCACCGTCGAAGATCAGGCCCCAGGTCTTGGGAACGTCTTCGCCGGTCACGGCCAGATCGATGCCGAGCCCCGTCGTGCCCCACTGGTACGGCGCGGTGTAGGTGCCGTCGGGGTCGTAGGGCAGGCCGCTGGCGAATTCGCTCGACAGGTTCGCCAAGTTCGGGATCGCGTCACGGTTCAGCTGCTGGATGTCACCGGCCTCGATCATGATCGACACCATGTAGTCCGACGGCACGATGAAGTCGTAGCCAGAGTTGCCGGCGTTGATGATCGGCTGCATGGCTTCGTTTGAGTCGTAGTTGTCTTCGGTTACCGAGACACCGAACTCTTCTTCGAAGGCGGTCTTCAGTTCTGGATCCATGTATTCGGTCCAGTTGAAGATGGCGAGGTCGCCGTCGGTTTGACCGGCTTCGCAATCGCCGATTCCACCACTCGCAC
>CALDGN010000008.1 GCA_937942965.1 uncultured Acidimicrobiales bacterium
CGACCTCGTAGCGATCCTCGAGGACTTCGGCGAGCGCCTCGACCGGATCGTCAGCCGACTGGGCGGACACAAACACATAGATCAGTTCGATGTCGTCGCTGAACCAGTTCTCAGTACCCGATGATCGTTGCGCCCGGGCCATAAAGCAGTCCCCCGACGAGTGCTCGTCTTGGGCCGCGGCACGAGCGGGCGCGGCCAACACGAGGAGCAGGACGACGACGAGCGCCGCACCAAGAATGCGTTCGAGTTGGGCTGCACCTGGCCTGCGGGCCGGGTGATGGGCGGGTGACATACCCGACGATGGTCGGCGTGGGACGAATGATCTTGAGCCCGTGTACCCGGAACCATCCAGCATGGATCAGGAGTCGTGGATCGAACGACCCACCCCGTCGCCGTACGCGCAGATCCGGGCCGCACATCCGCCCTTTGGCGGAACGCACGACCCGGATCTGAAAGGTTTGTCTCGGTTGTTCTGGCTCGGTTGTTGCGGCCTATCGCACGACGGCGATCAGCCGGTAAACGACGGCTTCGGAGCAAGGGCGTCGATCGACAGACCGTCGGCCCCGCATCCTGCCAGTACCTCGGCTATCGCTGCCGCCCGAGCTTCGTCGACACGAGTGTCGCCACTGCGCTGCCACTGCACGGCTGGCAATCCAGCGAGATCGCTCTCGCCCGAGACCAGCGCACAGATGGCGTCGAGCGTGTTGCGATCTGCATCGGTGAAGTCCGCAGTGCCATCAACGAACGTGATCGCGCCGCCGGCGACAGCTGCGTTGAGCGTTGGGACACCAAGCGTGGCCAGCAGCGCTGGTGGAACCAGCACGCCGTCGACGCCGTGGACAACACACTCGCCAGCTTCGAGGTCAGCGACCGTCACTCGTGATGCGTTGACCCGTGGGCCGTCAAGATCGGTGCGGATCGCCAAGGCCGAACCCATGAACGTTGGGACCGCTCCAGGAGCCAGATCGCCGCTGAACACGGCGCCCTCGACGGCGTGGTACTGCAGCACCTGCGTCAACAGATCGGTGTCTGCCAACAGTGCTGCGGTGATGTCGCTCGGGACGGCGCCAAACGCGTCGTCGGTCGGAGCGAACACCGTCAGTGGACCAGAACTCGTCAGCGCTTCGCCAACACCAGCAGCGCCAACTGCGGTGAGCAAGGTGTTGAAGCCATTGTCTTCGAGCACTGGCACGAGTGCGGCGCAGGCAGGTGGCGCTGGCGCCGGTTCTGGAGTTGCGGTCGGCTCAGGTTCGGGCGTCGCCGTCGGCTCCGGAGCTGGTGTAGCCGTGGGCTCCGGGACTGCGGTCGCGGTCGGTTCCGGGACTGCGGTTGCAGTCGGTTCCGGAACGGCAGTTGCCGTCGGAGGCACCGCCGTAGCCGTCGGGTCGATGACCGCGACCGGGTCGGCGACGTCATCGTCGTCACCACCGCAGAACGCCAACAAGAGGCCCAGAAGAAGCAGGAGCAGCAACAGTGGTAGGAGCCACTTGAGCCAGCCCCAGCCAAAGCCACCGGCCTTGTCACGGTCGTCGTCGCGGGTTCCGCCGCCACCACCAGCAGCAGCCACGGTGCCAACGGCACCAGCTGCAGCACCAGTTGCTGCCGCAGCACCTGCGCCAACATCCGCACCCCGACGACGGCCAGCGATGCCAGCCGCAGCGGCTGCACCACCGACAGCAGCGGCACCAGCAGCAACGCCGCCAAGGCCGATGCCACCGTCGTCATCGTCGTCGCCGATCGTGAGATCCGCATCGGGCAGATCCGCATCGGGAAGGTCAACTGCACCGACCGTGAGGTCAGCGTCGGGCATGTCCACATCGCCAACGGTCAGGTCGGCATCAGGCATGTCCACGTCGGGTAGGTCGACATCATCGTCGCCGTCGCGGCCAAGCAATGCAGCCCCACCCAACGCGGCGGCACCTGCGGCAGCGGCCGCAGCGATACCGAGTCCACTGCCTTCGTCGTCATCATCCACCGTGATGTCGCCATCAACATCGATGTCAGCGCCACCAAGGTCAGCGCCACCAAGATCGGCGTCAGGCAGATCCACGTCGGTGGCGTCGGCTTCGGCCATCAGCGTGTCGAGGTCACCGTCGACCGTCGCATCGATCTCGCCATCGATGTCGCCTGCGACCGCAGCGTCGGCATCGCCGTCACCGCCGAGCAGCGACGCACCGACGGCGCCCACGCCAGCCAGCGCAGCGCCGCCGAGCAACAGGCCACCAAGGCCCATTCCTTCAACGTCGGCAGCTGAACACGGATGTCCGGAAGCGCCTGGCTCGAAGTCGGCTGAGCTTGAGCCTTCGGGGTGTGAGCCGGCAAGCGCGAAGCCTGCGGCCTCGGCGACCGATGGCGACACGAACCAAACCTCAGCCTTGGTGGGCTCGTAGCCCTGCGAGTCTGGTCGGTGGTACTTCATCGAATCGGCGTTGCCCTTGATCGGGTGACACGCCGGCATCAGATGCACATCGACCGGATTTGGCGCATGCGAGCCAGCACCAAAGGGGTGCAGGTCGCCATCGCTCATGCCATCCCAAGCGGCGGAAGCGTCCGCCCCGCCATTAGCGCCACCAGCAGCGGCGCCCGCTCCGACGGCCACGCCGCCAGCGACAGCCGCCGCGGCAGCAGGCAGCTCGGTCGTGGCGTCGACATTACCGTCATCACCGTCGAGGGCAGCCATCTCGGTCGTGGCGTCGAGGTCGGCAACGGCGGCGATTTCGGTGGTCGCATCGACATCAGCATCCACATCGTCGCCGCCAGAGGAGGCAACAGCTGCGAGACCAGCGCCGGCACCGGCACCGAGCAGGAGTGCGCCGAGTCCAAGGCCTTCGACCTCGGCGGCCGTACACGGATGTCCATCGGTACCTGGTTCGAAGTCAGCCGAGCTCGACCCCTTGGGGTGAGCCCCGGCCAATGCGAAGCCGGCCGCTTCGGCCGCTGACGGCGACATGAACCAGACCTCGGCCGTCGTCACCGCATAACTGTGGCTATCGGGACGGTGGTACTTCATCGAGTCGGCGTTGCCCTTGATCGGGTGGCACTCGGGCATTCGATGTACGTCGTTGGGATCGGGGACATGTGAGCCCGGCCCGAAGGGATGGCGCTCGTCATCGCTCATGTCGTCCCAGCCAGCGCCGCCAGAACCGGAACCAGCGTCACCGGAACCCGAACCAGAGCCAGAGCCGTCGGAACCAGAGCCCGAACCACCAGCATCAGCGCCAGAGTCTCCAGCATCAGCAGCGTCGTCGGAACCGTCAGCGTCTCCGCCCGACAGTGCAGCGGCGGCGCCAACGCCAGCCACCGCGGCCGCAGCACCGGCGGCAGGCATCTGCACGGTTTCACGACCGGCTGCAGCAGCATCTGCGTCGCCGTCATCGCCGCCCGTTCCACCTGCAAGAGGCATGACCACGGTCTCGCGTGCCGAAGCCGCAACATCACCCGCGGCATCGCTCACGCCATCGGCGGCATCAGTTGCGGCATCTGCGGCTGCACCGGCGCCGCCGGTGCCCGCATCGATCGTGGCCCGCACGTCGCCGCCCGGGGAAGCAGCATCGATCGTGGCTCGCACGTCGCCTGCCCCAGAACCGGAGTCCGACGCATCGCCGTGTCCTGCTGCGAGGCCCGCCGCAGCGAGTCCCATCACGCCTGCGCCCGCAGCGAGACCAGCGCCACTGAAGCTCAGGCCTGCGACCTCGTCGGCCGTGCAGGGGTGGCCGTCAGTGCCGGGTTCGAAGTCAGCCGAGCTCGAATCCTTGGGGTGCGTGCTCGACAACGTGAAGCCAGCAGCCTCGGCCGCCGACGGCGACACGAACCACACCTCCGCGATCGTCGCGCCGTAGTTACGGCTATCGGGCCGGTGATACAGCATCGAATCTGCATTGCCCTTGATCGGATAACAAGCCGGCATCTCACGCTCGTCAGCAAGCGGAGCGTGCGAGCCTCGGCCGTAGGGGTGCACCTCGTTGCCGCCGTACACGGTCGACTGCACCTCGGCAGCGGTGCAGGGGTGGCCGTCAGTGCCGGGTTCGAAGTCAGCCGAGCTCGAATCCTTGGGGT
>CALDGN010000009.1 GCA_937942965.1 uncultured Acidimicrobiales bacterium
CCTGTGCTGATGTCGTCGTCGACGGTGAAACCGTCCCGACAGACCCGGGCGACGATCCACCCGAAGAAGCGGACTGTGTCCTCGAAGCGCTGGTTCCTATCGGCATCGCCGCGACGCCTGGTTTCGTCGGAGACGCCGAGGTGAGCAGCGAGTGCAACAGCGTGGTCACCGAGCAGCGCCTGCAGGTCTGCATCCAGGTCGCACCTGCCGATCCGGACTCGCTTGAGACCCCACCAAGTAGCGATGTGAACGCAGCGGCCGAGAACATCGACTGCGAGACCGTGGTCGGCACGTCGCTCGCCGTGTCACTGTTCGACGTGCCAGGTCGCAGCGGCAACAACTGGTATCGCCATTTCATCCAGCTCGAGGCAGACGCCACGAATGACCTCGGCGGGACCACCACGAACGTGTTCGATCCCATCGTCACCGGTTGGAGTGCCCTCAACTGCTTCCAAGCGGAGCCCGACGGATGCGCCAGGGTGTTCGTTCAGCCAGCACCACCGACGCCGACTCCAACACCAGCGCCGACGGCAACTCCGGCTCCAACGCCCACTCCAGCACCGACCCCAACACCGCCTCCGCTCGACGGCGGTGGGCCCGATGACTGCGAGATCGACACGATCGACGTCATCTGCGAAGACCCGCCGGACGACGATTTCCCGGTCATCAACTGAGTCATCGGCAACCGAGTTGTCGGACAGGCCCCGGCTGGACACAGTTCCGGCCGGGGCCTTTCCGCGTCTCGGCCCGGACTGGCGATCCAATCGGCGACACAGATTTCCGAGGATTGGCGTAGTGGCGGCCATTCCCGGTGTGTCACTCTGGGTGAGTGGGTGGACGCGCCGAGTACGAATACTTTGCGTCCGGGTTCTTTGAGCGGACCGATGAAAGCAACGACGCAACGTTCTACGAACCCGTGCGATTGGTGCAGCACATCGACGATGCTGCCATCGCGGGCGTCGCCTCGATCTATGACGAACTCAACATCGAGGGCAACGTCCTCGACCTGATGAGCTCATGGATCTCGCACTTCGAGACCACCCCGAGTCGTCTCACCATCCTCGGCATGAACGAGGCCGAGCTGCGGGCCAACGCTCAAGCCTCCGAGGTCGTCGTTCACGACCTCAATTCCGACCCTTCACTCCCCTGGCCTGACAACCACTTCGACGACGTGGTCTGCGCCGTGTCGGTCGATTATCTGACCAAGCCGCTCGAAGTCTTCGAAGAGGTCGCTCGTGTCGTTCAGCCGGGAGGACGCTTCGTCTGCACCTTCAGTAACCGGTGCTTTCCGACCAAGGCGATTCGTGGCTGGCTGATGGCCAGCGACTCATTGCGATGCGAAATCGTTGCCACCTACTTCCGTCTTTCGGGCGGCTGGGATGAGCCGGTGATCGACACCCGCATCCGTGGCGGCGTCAGCGATCCCCTCTACGCCGTATGGGCAACCGCGCTCGGTTCCGCCAATGGCGACCCCGACACCTAAGCTGACGCCATGTCGACTGCTGCTGACACGGAGACCAAACCCAAGCGCGTCCGCTGGACGCACCAGTGGAAAGAGCTCTACGACGAAGTCATCGACAGCGGTCTCTGTACCGGCTGCGCTGGCTGCGTGATCTCGTGTCCGCACGACGTCATCGGGTACAAGCATGAGCCAGGTCATTACAAGCCGTTCCACCTCGAAGAAGAACTCGGTCTGACCAACTGTGTTCACGGCGAGAAGGGCTGCACGAGTTGCACCCGTGCCTGTCCTCGCTTCCGCGACTGGGAAACCGAAGCCGATGAGCATCTCTTCGGCCGCGTCCGCGAAGACAACGAGATGGCCGGCATCTACAAGGACATCCTGCTCGTCCGAGCCAGCGATGACTTTGTCTATGACACCGGCCAAGACGGCGGCCTTGTGTCCGCAATCCTGATCTGGTGCCTTGAGAACGACATCATCGACGGGGCACTCGTCTCGCACCTCGAAAGCACCGAAGACGGCTCTGCAGGCTGGAAAGCCATCCCCGGCGTGGCAACGAACCGCGACGAGGTCCTCGCCGGCGCTGGCAGCCGCTACACCTACTCGGCCAACACGATGGCGTTCGACCAGGCCAAAGAGATGGGCCTCAAAGATCTCGCCCTCGTCGGCATGAGCTGTCAGACCTCGGTCGCCCCGGTCATGTGGCATCGCAAGGTCGGCAAGGTCTCGAAGCCGTTCAAGCTCAACATCGGCCTGCTGTGCTCCAAGTCGTTCGACGACTCGATGTTCGACGAACTGTTCGGCGTCAAGTACGGGCTCGACAAGAACGAAATCGCCAAGATGAACATCAAGGGCGTGTTCCAGGTCTGGATGAAGGACGGCACGTACCACGAGATCAATCTCAAGGAGTGCCACGCCTGGACTCGCGAGGGCTGCAACCACTGCCCCGATTTCGCAGCTGAGCACGCCGATATCAGCACCGGCGGCATCGGCAACGAGACCGACTGGACGCTCACCGTCGTGCGCACGGATCTCGGGCGCGCCGTGATCGACGCCATGATCAAGGACGGCGTAATCGACACTCGTCCCGGCGACGACGACCCGGCTGCGATCGCGCTGATGCAGCGACTGGCTCAGAAGAGCCGTGAGCGCTGGCCAGGCTGGGCGAACCAAACGGTGCGCGTCGGCCTTCCCGAAAAGAAGAAATAGCGAACCGCCGAGTCGCCGAGCCGAGGTTCGGCGCTACAAGTTGCTGCGACGGAAGTCGATGAGAAACCGCTCGGCGGCTTCGACATCGGGTTCCTCAGCCATCGATGACTCAATCGCATCGAGCTCTGCTTTGCGCTGCTCGAATCGCTCCAGGAACGCATGCACGTCGCGTTCGGCGAGTTCGCCAACGGCGAACAGGTCGTCGCGATGTTGAGACACGTCGACGACGATCTCGCCGGTCGTGAGGAGCTGCTCGGCCTGCAGCATCAGCCGGAAGCAATGGCGACCGTGCTTGGCGGTCCGCTTGGCGAGGTCTGAGTTGAAGCCCTTGCGACCCTCGGCCTCGCGATTCGCCAGCCGCTTGGCCTGGGCAATCGCATAACCCGTGTAGGCGGCTCGCACCGTTCGCTGTCCAAGCAGCCGAGATCGGATCTCAAGCAGTGGCTGCATGCGGTCATCGAGGACCTCGTACTCAGCGAGGAACAACAGCTCGGTGACCGTTGGATTGCCCTTGAGCACAAGACCGACGAACTTGGCGATCTCGTGCAGCTGCACGTCGTCGGGGTCGGTGAACACGTGCGACGCCTTGTTCGCGTTGAAGCTCAGCCCCAGGACCGTCTCGGTCGGGACGCAGTACACGCCCTGACGATCGACATCAGATCCTTCGTGGGCCAGCCCGTACGCGGTCGAACCCGTGACGCCGAGAAGCAGCAGCTCCTCGCCCGGATCAAGCCTGAACGACTCGCTCATCGCCAGATCGTAGAGAACGACCGATGGAGCCTGTCGACCATTTCGAGCGCAGCGAGAAACGCGTACTACTCCTAGGCAGCAGCGATGCAGCCCTTGACGATCTCGACGATCTGAGCTTCGGTGACGTTGTTGCTCGACTCAAGCTCTTCAAGAATCTCGGGGTTGTCACGCAGGCGGCTATTGGCTTCGACAAACGCATCGAACGGGATCGATGCCTTGATCTGGCTGAAGCTGCACTGGCAGACCTGCTCGGCCTTGTCGGCGAGATCTTCGCTCAGCGACGGCACGCAGCCCTCGGTCCAGTTGAGCTCGACGTTGCTCAGACCGCTCTCCGCGTCGACCTGGTCCTCGTAGGACACGGGGAAGCCGTCGCTGCTGCAGGCAGCAGCCAGGAAGACAACGATGGCCAGCGCGGCCAGGGATGACAGGAAGCGGCGAAGACGGCGGGTCACGGCGTCGAATGGTATCCGCCTCGTGGACCTATCCCGTGAGTTCTCGGGCTCGGGTGAACACGGCGTCGAGCATGTCCTCGTTGAGTCGGCCCGTGAACGTGTTCTGTTGGCTGACGTGATACGAGCACAGGACGGTGAGGCCGGATTCGAGCGGGACCTCGACACCGTGGCCGAACTTCGGGCGAGGACGGATGCCCAGGTACTGACAGACCGATGCATAGCCGATCCCACCGAGGGCGACGACGACCTTGAGGTTCGTCAGCAGCTCGAACTCTCGGTCGAGGAACGGTTTGCATGCGGCCCGTTCGTCCGGGGTCGGTTTGTTCGCTGGTGGCGCACATTTCACCGGCGACGTGATCCACGCGCCCGTCAGCTCAAGGCCGTCGTCACGGTCGATGCTCTCCGGCTGGTTGGCATACCCAGCCCGGTACAGGGCTCGATAGAGCCAGTCGCCGCTGCGGTCGCCGGTGAACATGCGGCCGGTCCGGTTCGCTCCGTGTGCTGCGGGCGCAAGTCCGACGACGAGCAGGCCGGCGTCGCCGTCGCCGAAGCCCGGGACGGCCTTGCCCCAATACTCCTGGTCACGAAAGGCCGCTCGCTTCTCGCGTGCGACTTCTTCTCGCCAGTCAACGAGGCGGGCGCAGGTTCGGCACTTCTCAATGTCGACCCGCAGTCGGTGCAGTGGTTCCACTCCCGCCACGGTAGTTTCGCGAGTGCATGGCCCCATCTAAGAAGTCCACGCCGCCCGCGATGACGACGGTCCTATTGGTCCGCCACGGTCAAACGCCGACCACCGGAAAGGTCCTCCCGGGGCGAGCAAAAGGCCTCCATCTCGGCGACGTCGGCATCGGCCAGGCCGAACGAGCCGGCGAACGCATCGCCGGCCTGAACAAGGCGTCTGCGATCTACGCATCGCCGATGGAACGCACCCAAGAGACCGCAGCGCCGATCGCCAAGGCCTGCAAGCTGCGCATCCGCACCCGGGCCGGCCTGAACGAATGCGACTTTGGCAAGTGGACGGGCAAGAAGCTCAGCGACCTGCGCAAGCTCCCGGAATGGCAAACCGTCCAGAAGTACCCGAGCGGCTTCCGTTTCCCCGGAGGCGAATCGTTCTCCGAGATGCAGGCCCGCATCAGCGGCACGCTCGTGGATCTGGTCGCCGACCATCCCGGCGAGACGATCGTCTGCGTATCGCATGCCGACACGATCAAGGCTGCCGTCGCCCATGCTCTCGGGACGCACCTCGATCAGTTCCAACGCATCGTCATCTCGCCCTGCTCAATCTCGGCAATCATCTATGGGCCCACTGGCCCCACAGTGCTGGCGGTGAACTCGACCGGCGATGACCTGACCCGACTGGTTCCATCGTGAGTGCGTTCGACCGGTCGTTCGACCTTCCTGACGTCGACGCGTTCTTGGCCGGCGCGGTTGGTCCTGCAGGTGGGCGCACGTTCTTCCTCCAGGCAAGCGCCGGTGGCCAGATCGTCACGCTCAAGGTCGAGAAGCAGCAAGTCGCAGCGCTGGCCGACTACCTCGCCGACATGTTGAACGATCTGCCCGAACCGTCCATCACCTCGGTTCCATCCGAGTTGTCGATGTCCACCCCGATCGAGCCGGAGTGGCCGGTCGCCTCGATGGGCGTCGCCTATGTCGAAAGCCGTGACCGGGTCGCGTTATGGGCCGAGCAGCTGCAACGCGAAGACGACGAAGGCTCACCGGCTACCAGTCGCTTCCAGCTGACCCGAGGCCAAGTGTCAGCGTTCATCCGACATGCTCGCGAACTCGTCGCCGCCGGGCGGCCACCCTGCCCCTACTGCGAATCGCCGTTGAACGACGGCGAAACCTGGTGTCCGTGCTGGAACTAACCGCTCCGTCCCCGGAACCATGCCAATGAGCGACGACGAGTTCAGCGACGATGACTTCGACGACGAGTCCAGCGACGAGTACGAAGATCACGACGATGGTGACGACGCGGAGTACCGCGAAACCGCGATTCGCGAGCGTGATCCGATTCCGAACGATGTCGCCGAAGAGATCCTGAGCGAGGGCGAGATCGAGATCCTCGGCCAGATGCCGTGGAGCTCCAACGCAACCCTGCTGTGCGACGTCACGCACGGCGACCACTTCGTGCAGGCCATCTATAAGCCGCACCGGGGCGAACGACCCCTCTGGGACTTCCCGGACGGTCTCTACCTGCGAGAGGCCGCCTGCTACGAGCTCGCCAAGGCCATCGGATGGGACCTGGTACCGCCGACCGTTGTCGTCGACGGCCCCGTCGGCCCAGGCTCGGTCCAGCTGTTCATCCCGTGCGACTTCAACCAGCACTACCTGACGCTCAACGACGACGACACGTACCGGCCCGCATTCGAGCAACTGACGGCATTCGACATGGTTGCCAACAGCACCGACCGCAAGGCGGGCCACGTACTGCTCGATCGCCAAGATCACATCTGGGCGATCGATAACGGGTTGTCGTTCCACGTCGAGTTCAAGCTGCGCACCGTGCTGTGGGACTACGCCGGCGAGCCGATCCCGGACGCCATCATCGAAGACCTGCAGACCCTGGTGGCTGGCGATGCGCTGGCCACGGCGCTGGGCGACCTGATCGACGAAGACGAAGTCGAAGCCGCCGAGCATCGGGCTCGCATTCTGATCAACGAGGGCCGCTTCCCCGTCGATCGCACGGGCCGCCGCTGGCCCTGGCCGCTCGTCTAGAGCCAGGCAGACGAGACGGGCAGGCGCACACGCTCAGAGGCTTCCCGGCGTCACGCCAGCGTTACCGACGGTCTTCATGATCATGTGTGACCAGGCTTTGGCGACACCTGGAAGGCCGGTGAGTTGCTCGACATAGACCCGTTCGTAGGCGGTGTTGTCTTCGAGCGCGATGCGCAGGATGTAGTCGGGTTCGCCATACAGGCGATGCGCTTCGATGAGACCGTCAATGTTCTCAAGGGCCGATTCGAAGACACGCAAATCGTTGGTTCCGCCAAGGTCCAAGTTGATGAAGACCAGAACCTCGAAACCTCGGCCAACCGCCGGCATCGAGACCGATGCGTGGTAGCCGGTAATCACGCCGGCCTTCTCGAGCGCCCGAACCCGCCGAAGGGTTGGCGTGGGACTCAGCGACACACGACGAGCGAGCTCAGCGTTCGTGAGCCGCCCATCCTGCTGTAGGTGGCGTAAAATGTCACGATCAAGCTGATCCATAGTGGATCATGCTAATTCAGTGCGTCTGAGCAGGCGAAGTTGGATCCTCTCGATCGATGAGAAGGTTGATGATGGCGCCATGTATCTCATCGACGCGTTGCCACTTGTTGCCGCCTGCTTTGCCTTGCCTCAGTTCCTTCCCCAGCTCGGCCGCATACGACGCACAAACGACATCGCCGGGCTCACTCCGGCCTGGCCAGCGCTGACGTCGCTCAACAACGCGGCGTGGATCGTGTACTTCGTCAGCGTTGGCTACTGGAGTGCCTTGGTCCCGAACGTCGTCGTGGTAGTCACGAGCGGCTTGCTCGCCCGAGCCATCGTCGCCCGCCGGCTGGGCAGGGCGCCGCTGTTCCCTACCGTCGTCCTCGTCGGAGGGTGGGGCGCGGTTCTCGCCTCCGCGGTGGCGATCGGCGGCGCGAGCGCAGTCAGCGTGCCGCTCACCATTGCGTTCTTCGTGCAGGCAATCCCATCGCTGTGGGCCGCATACACGACGCATCGCCCGACTGGCATCTCACGGGGCACATGGGGCTTTGTGCTGTTCGAAATGTCTTGCTGGCTGGGATTCGGGATCGGCCGAGGAGACGCTGCGTTGACGGTGCTCGGCACCTCTGGCGTCACCGCCGCCGCGCTCATGCTCGCTCGGGCCCACCAGACCGCACGCGTGCACACCCACGACACGCATCCAGCCAGGCTGCGCGTTGACAGGACGCTCGCGACCTAGGCGACGCCGGTCCCTTCGCAGCGAGGACAGGGCATGAGGCGCCCCCGGCTCTGGGTAGCGCCGACGCCTTCGCACGCCGGGCATGCATCCGCCGCTGGAGACGCGACGGGCAAGCCAGTCATCAAATCGCGGCCGTCGGCATCGCTGCGAGGAAAATCACGACTGGCCGGCTCCGGGGCATCGGCGTCGCCGAACCCGGTGGGTTCGTCGACGCCACGATGTCCGTGGAACCGGCCAGTCAAGAAAACCATTGCGAACCAGCACAGCCCCAAGACCAGGAGCAGAGCCAGGATGTTGAGCGCAAAGCCCATACGTCGCAAGTGCCTCAGATGTGTTTCAGCCGCGGGCGTTCAGAGCCTCGAGCAGCTGGGGCAGGACCTTGTGCACGTCACCGACGATGCCCAAGTCAGCAACGCCGAAGATCGGTGCCTCTGCGTCCTTGTTGATCGCGATGATCGTCTTGGAGCCCTTCATGCCGACCAGGTGCTGGGTTGCACCCGAGATGCCTGCGGCGATGTAGACGTCGGGCTTGACGACCTTGCCGGTCTGGCCGACCTGGTAGCTGTAGGGCACCCAGCCAGCATCGACGATCGCACGGCTTGCACCAGGTGCAGCGCCGAGCTTGGCAGCGAGGCCTTCGATGAGTTCGAACTTGTCCGACTCGCCCAGGCCACGGCCTCCGGAGACCACGACAGCGGCCTCGTCGAGCTTCGGGCCTTCGCTGGCCTCGACGAACGAGTTCGTCACGACTGCGGTACCGGTTGCGCCAAGGTCAGGGACGTCGAGTGCGCTGACCGCAGCTGCGCCGCCGCCAGTTGCCTCGGCCTCGAACGACTTGGGGCGGATCAAGAAGATGCCCGGCTTGTCGCTCGTGAACTTGGTCTTGACGTTGCTGGCGCCACCGAAGATCGGCTCGGTGCCGACCAGGCCGCCCTCGTCAGCGAGGTCGACGATGTTGGTGATGACCGGTGCGTCGAGCTTGACCGATAGGCGACCAGCGACATCGCGGCCACCGTAGGTCGTGCCGACCATGATGGCCTTGGGGGCTGCGCCGCCCGCGATTGCTGCGGCCATAGCGCCAGCGATCGATGGGCCGGGAAGGGCACCGCCGAGATCGCCAGTGGCGAGGACGCTGCCAGCACCGTGGGCGCCGACCTCTTCTGCGATGGAGGCGCCGTCGCCACCAAAGACTGCGACGACATCGTCGCTGAGCTGGCGAGCCTTGGCCAGCATTTCGTGTGTGATTGAGGCAACGCCACCTTCGGCGACCTCAGCAAGTACCCAAATGGTTCCAACCGACATGTTCAGCCTCCTCAGATGACCTTGAGCTCGTCAAGGAACGAGACGATGCGCTGGTACGCCTCGCCCTCGTCTTCGATAATTTCGCCAGCTTCGCGAGCTGGTGCTTCTTCGACTGCCACGATCTCTTGACCGGCGCCGGCCCAGCCGACGCTGCCAGCGTCAATGCCGAGGTCAGCAATCGTGACCTCGTCGACTGGCTTGGACTTCGCTGCCATGATGCCCTTGAAGGACGGGTAGCGAGGTTCGACAACACCTGCGGTCACCGAGACCAGGCAGGGAAGCGGGCACGTGACATCGTCGTAGCCAGCTTCGGTCTGACGCTGCACGTTGACGGTTCCGTCGGCGGCAACGATCGACTTGGCGAAGGTGACCGATGGGAGACCCATCAGCTCAGCGATCTGTTCAGGCACCGTGCCCGTGTAGCCGTCGCTCGACTCGGTCGCAGCGAGGACCAGGTCAGGCTCGGCCCGCTGGATCGCAGCGGCAAGGACCTTGGCGGTACCGAGGGCATCGGAGCCAGCGAGCGCATCGTCGCTCACGAGGATTGCCTGATCGGCACCCATCGCAAGAGCGGTGCGCAAACCGTTGACTTCGCTGTTGGGGGCCATCGAGATCAGCACGACCTCGCCACCACCCGCGGCGTCAACGAGCTGGAGCGCCATCTCAACGCCATAGCTATCGGACTCGTCCAGAATCAGCTTGGTGTCTCGCTTGAGGCACTTGGTGGCCTCGTCGAGCGCACCCGGATCAGCCGGGTCCGGAATCTGCTTTACACAAACGGCAACCTTCATGGCGGTCAGTTTGCGTCGCTTGTGACCGATTTCCCAAGCCAAGGACGTATGAAATTCGACCATTTCTTTTTCTGGCCCGGGCCGCGAGACTGAGCGACCTGTGCAGTTGCTGCTGATTGTGAACCCTGCGGCGTCCTCGGTGACGCCGAGAATTCAGGTCCTTGTGCAGCGCGCACTGGGCGAACAGCACGACGTTCGCGTTGCCGAAACGACCCGGCGCAACCATGCGACACGACTTGCCGAAGACGCGGTTCGCAACGGAATCGACGGCATTGTCGTGCTCGGCGGAGACGGCACGGTGAACGAGGTCGCCAATGGCATTGCCGGAAGCACGTGTGCGCTCATTCCCTTGCCCGGCGGCTCCACGAATGTCTTCTGTCGGACCCTCGGGCTGCCCGATGACCCTCAAGACGCCGTCGCCGTGTCGTTGCGTGCCGTCGACGCGGGCCTCGTTCAGTCGGTCGGCATCGGCAGCGTCAATGGGCGCTACTTCTTGTTTCACACCGGCGTCGGATTCGATGCGGCGGTGGTCGAGCAGGTCGAACGCCAGGGTGACCTCAAGCGATACCTGAACCATCCGCTGTTCGTGTATGCGGCGATCAAGACCTGGCTTCGCCACTATGACCGGTCGTCGCCAGCGTTCTCGATCGAGTTCGAGGACGGGCGCATTGACGATGGCTACTTCCTGGTGTGTCTCAACACGGATCCGTACACCTATCTCGGGAACCGTCCGCTCAACATTGCGCCCGCAGCCGATCTCGACCACGGACTTGCGGCCGTGACGTTGACGAGCTTGCGCAGCGATCATCTGCTGCGTGTCGTCGGCGATGCGCTGCGCCCGCCTCCTGGCCTGTCATCGAGCCGATGGGTCGACCTTCGCACCGATCTGAAGAACGCAACGTTGACAGCTCGGCGTCCGATTCCGGTCCAGGTCGACGGCGACTTCATCGGCAACGCGACCGAGGTCGTCTTCGAGCATCACCCCGACGCGTTGCACTTAGCCCGCACCGATCTGCTCTAGTCCGCTCTCTGGTCGCGTTCGGTCAGCGAGCCGTGCCGGCAGCGAGTGCTCGCCCAATGGCTCCGGGGTCGTCGCCGATGATCATGTCGACGCCCGCTCGAGCCATCGACGCGACGTGGCGATCCGAATTCACCGTCCAGGTAGCAACACCGAGGCCAGCTTCGTGGGCTGCGCTCACCATTCGCTCATCGACCAGACGGAACCATGGGACGATCGCCGTGTGGCCGTTCGAGATCGCTCGCTTGATCGCCCATTTCCCGGTGCGGTTGTGGAACAGCACGCCGGTGGCGATCTCGGGGCAGTGCGCTCGGAAGCGATCGAGTGCGTCCATGTCGAACGACGTCACGATCATGTTCTCGGCCGTGCGGCCACTGCAGTGCGCCTCGATGGCGTCGGCGGTCATCTCGACGAACGATTGGTTCGACATGTCGATCTCGTCGGTTTTGAGTTCGATGTCGAGCCCTAATGGACCGCATGCTTCGATGAACGTGGCGAAGTCCGGGATCGATGCATCAAGCTCGCCGGCGGCCGTCGTGGCGACCCGCTGTCCTGCTGCAGTCACTGGGTCATGATGGATGACGAGCCCGTCGGCCGCTGGTCGGACATCGAACTCAACCCACGTTGCTCCAGCTGAAGCAGCTGCAACGGCCGCGGCAACCGTGTTCTCTGGCTCGATGGCCGAAGCGCCGCGGTGGCCGCACACGAGCGGGCCGTCGACGGGTGCTCGGGGACGCCATGGGCTCGTGCTCATCGCCGCACCGTACTACTCGCCCGTTGAGACCGCCGGTGCAGCGACGGCGACACATGGATCTTCCCTGACTGTTTGCAGACCAAAAGAACACTGGATCTTGTGCCCAGAGACCCTTGCTCAGTCCCCTACTGCGCGATATGTTCAAAGTCAGGCGGCCACGATTTGGGGCCGACCTCACAGGGGGAATGCGTTAGGGACCGGCCGGAACAACCCGGTTGGAACACCTTTCGCTTCAATGTTCAAAGGGGGAACATTGGCGCTGACGATGCCTAAGTACGACCCAAGCGACCATGATTGGCGCTTGCGGGCGAGTTGCAAAGACACCGATCCGTCACTGTTCTTTCCCGTTGGGACCACCGGCCTCGCGCTTGATCAGATCGAAGCAGCCAAGCAAGTTTGCACGACGTGCCCTTGCCAGGAGAGCTGCTTGCAGTTCGCGCTCGATACCAATCAAGACGCAGGCGTATGGGGTGGACTCGGCGAGGAAGAACGTCGCGTGATTCGTCGTCAACGAGCGGCTGCTCGACGAGCCGCACGGCAGGCTGCCCAGGCAGGCCTGTAGTCAATAGCTATCTCCACCGGTTTCGGCCGGGTGAGCAGAACAACGACCCGTGTTCGCACACGGGTCGTTCTGCTTTTTCAGGCGAGCCGCGCTGCGATGAACGCAGACGCCCGCCAGCTGCGTAGCTCTGGGCTGGGTGCTCTGGGCTGGCTCAGCTAAAGCCGATGCGCTGGTCTTCGCCACCGACGCCGATTTCGACGTAGGCCACGCGCTCACCAGGGAACGCGATCTGGCGACCCTTGCGGTCGGTCAGCCAGACGAGGCTCGAGGCGCTCACGCCAGCTTCGATGCTGGCCTTGACGTCGTCGACCGAAGTGTCGTCACCCATGTCGACGACGACTTCGCGGGGTGCATTGACGATTCCGATGCGGATTTCCATGATGTGCTCCTGCGTTCGAGTCAGATGATCTTGAGGTCGGGATGGAAGCGGCGCTTGGGCGCCAGCTCAACGGCGATGGTTTCGGCCATCTGCGCAAAGATCCTTCCAGCCTCGCTGGTTGGATCGGTTGCAACGAGCGGCTGGCCGTTATCGGCTCCCGCTCGCAGTTCTGGGATCAACGGCACCTGGCCGATGAGTGGCACGCCGACCTTTTCGGCGAGCTCGGCGCCACCGCCTGCACCGAAGAGTTCGTAGCGCTTGCCGTCGTCGCCGGTAAACCACGCCATGTTCTCGATGACACCGCGCACTTCGAGATGGACCTTTTCGGCCATCGTTGCGGCGCGCTGGGCGACCTTCTGGGCGACGGGCTGTGGCGTGGTGACGACGTAGACCTCGGACTTAGGCAAGAAGCCCGCCATCGAGATCGAGATGTCACCGGTGCCCGGAGGAAGGTCGATCAGCAGGTAGTCGGGCTCGTCCCAGTACACGTCGGTCAGGAACTGCTCGAGCGCCTTGTGCAGCATTGGTCCACGCCAAATGACGGCCTGGTCTTCTTCGGCGAAGAAGCCCATCGAGATACAGCGCACGCCGTGCTGCTCTGGTGGGATCAGCATCGAGTCGATGACGACAGGTGGGCGGTCGATTCCGAGCATGCGTGGGATCGAGAAGCCCCAGACGTCGGCGTCGATGACGGCGACGCTGTTGTTGCCTTCGCCGTTCGCCTTGGGGCGATTGGCGAGTGCGACGGCCAGGTTGGTCGTGACCGAGGACTTGCCGACGCCGCCCTTGCCCGAGGCAATGAGCAGTACGCGGGTCTTCGAGGACGGATCGGCGAACGGGATTGCGCGGCCTTCGGCGTGGCCGTGCGACTGCTGTGAGCCCGCGGTCGCAGATGGGTCGCCGTGGACGAGTTCTCGTACCTTGGCCCGCTCTTCGTCCGTCATGACCGTGAACTCGGGAGCTGCTGAGCTCACACCATCGAGTCCTTCGACCGCTTCGCGCACCGTCCGATCGATCTCGGCCCGTAGTGGGCAACCAGCGATCGTCAGTGCGATCACGACGAGCACATCGCCGTCGGTGATCGTGATGTCGCGAACCATGCCGAGATCGACGATGCTGCGATGGAGTTCGGGATCCTGCACAGGGCGCAGGGCATCGATGACCTGGGCTTCGGTGACAGCCATTGGTACCTCGTAGGGCGACTCGGGGGGCCGTGCTGCGATGCGGCACGTGAGGTTGAGACTATCGAGGACGCTTCGATGTTGGGGTACCCAACAGACCGTGGCTACCGTCACCCGCGATGCTCTGCCGGTCGCCCCGCTGATGACACTCTTTCTCATTCGTCACGCCACTGCCGGTGTGCGGGATCACGCGAACCCCAATGACGATCAACGCCCGCTCGATCCGTTCGGTTTGGGCCAAGCGACAGCGATTGCTGACCTGCTGGCGGACGAGCCAATCGAGGCCGTGCTCTCCAGCGGCGCCCTTCGTTGCCACCAGACCGTCGCACCGCTTGCCGAACGACTCGGCCTGACCGTCGAGCACGCTCCCCAACTGTTCGAGGGACAGTCCCGCAGCAGTTCGATCGAGTTCGTCCGCTCCTTCACCGGGCGCACGGTTGTCCTGTGCAGCCACGGCGACGTGATTCCCGACGTGCTGCGCAACCTCGAGGTCGGCGGCAGTCGACTCGAAGGCCGCGGCTGCGCCAAGGGATCGATCTGGCGCCTGGACAACTCGACGGACCGCATCGAGACCGCCGACTACCTCGGTTCGATCGACCCACCGAGCTAGAGCTGCGAACGCGGTCGCCGCGGTGTGACGCGCGACCATCAAAACTCACTAGCGCAGCGACGGGGTACCTGGCACGGTGTCCGACCCCATGAGTACCCCTTCACCTGTTTCTGAACGCCCATCTCCCCCGTCGTCCCCGATCGAGGACCTCTTCGACGCGGCGCGCCCTGTCGGTAGCTATGTACGGATCGAGCCGACCTTGGGCTCTGCGATCTGGGCCCGGTTCGTCGAGCCGTTCACGGCGGGCCGTGAACCCGTCGCTCGCTCCATCTCGCTTTCGTCTGAGCTCTCGACCGAGGAGCTTTTCGCCGGTGTGCCCGAGCACCTCATCCGCCTCGACAGCGCAAGCGCCAACCACCGACTCGTGCTCATCGAAGCCGGATCGTTCACCGCTCTCATCCAACAGACGCAGGGCCATTCGATGGTCACGGTGCTCGCACCCACCCACGCCGAAGTCCAGGTCGCTGTCGCCCAGGTCAGCGAGTGGTTCCCCGCTCCGACGCGCGTCGACGATGCCGTCCCGGTCGACTTCTGGCAGTCCGGAAGCCGCATGTACACCACGACCCGCGCCATCGACGCGCCGACGTGGGATGACGTGGCCCACCACTACCCCGGCGAAGTCGGCGAGCAGCTCGATGCGGTCATGCGGATGACGATCGATCAGCCCGTCGGCCGGGTCTTGCTGTGGCACGGCCGACCCGGAACGGGCAAGACGTCGGCGATTCGCACGTTGGCTCGCGCTTGGCGAGACCAGGCTCGGTTCCAGGTCGTGCTCGATCCCGAGTCGGCCTTCGCTGGTTCGACCGCGTTGATGCAGATGCTGCTGGCAGAAAACGCAGAGGACAACGAGCGTTGGCGGATCCTTGTCATCGAAGACGCTGATCCCCTCGTGGCCGCTGATGGAAACACGCGCACGTTGTCACGGCTGCTCAACGTGGGCGAT
>CALDGN010000010.1 GCA_937942965.1 uncultured Acidimicrobiales bacterium
GATCCGCAAGACGGCGTGGCAGCTCGACAGCATCGACGATGCGACCGAGATCAGCGACAAGGTCGCAATGTGCAACTACCGGGCGAATCGCCTCGTCGGCCAAGCCGCCGACCGGGCCATCCAGACGCATGGCGGCATCGGTTACAGCCGACACATGCCGTTCGAGCACATCTTCCGCCACCACCGTCGCTATCGGATCACCGAAGGCGCCGAAGAGATGCAGATGCGACGCGTCGGCCAGTACCTGTTCGGCTACGGCGTCGACAACGAAATGTTCGAAACCCCGTCGTTCGCGGCGCGGTTCAACAAAGTCCAGCACGGCGGTCCAGCCAGCTGGTTGGATTGAAACATGCCTCGACAAAACGTCTCCAGCGGAAGCCCCTACGAAGATGTGTTCGGCTACTGCCGAGCCGTCAAGGTGGGCAACATCGTGCATGTCGCCGGCACGTGCGCCGCACAGGATTGCCTCGACGGCACGTCGATGTACGAACAGAGCGTCTCGGCGCTCGGGATCATCCAAGACGCACTGGCCGAAGTCGGCGCATCGGCCAGCGATGTCGTGCGCACGATCACGTACGTGACCGACATCGACGAGATGCCCCAGGTCGCCAAGGCCCACCACGAAGTCTTCGGCGACATCAAGCCAGCATCGACCTTGGTCGAAGTCAGTCGGCTGATCGATCCTCGCATGACGGTCGAGATCGAGGCCTACGCCGTTCTTGAGTAGCTCGTGACTAGGTCAGGCTGAACGAGACGTTGCCGAGCGCCCCGAAGTCGGCGAGGTACGTGCCACCTGCCTCGGTCGGGGTCAGGCCCGTGCACGTCCCGGTAATGATCCAGATGCCGGCGGCGACCTCGCGGCCACGAGAGGCCTCGTGTTCCTTGGTCCATTCGACTGAGGCTGCGGGTCCACCGAGCACGGCGCCGGCGTTACCGCTGGCAAGCACATCGCCGTTGCCGGATCGCAGCTCGACGGCGTGGCTAGCGAGATCGCCTGCTTCGTCGATTGGGGTCGGTGGGCCGAGCACGACGCCGCAACCTGCGGAGTTGTCGGCGATGGTGGTCATACCGCCGAATCCTGCCGATGACGCGACTCGTGGATCGACGAGCTCGAGTGCGGGTGCGACGGCAATCGGTTCGCCGGCGGCGTTGACCTGGAGTGCAAACTCGCATTCGATCGCGGGCGGGTTGGCGAAGTAGCTCGCTGGGATCTGGGCCCCCGAAGCGAATACACCCTCGCTCGGGATGCGGCCGCCGATGGGGTGCGGGATGCCGAGGATCTCTCGTGCCAGTTCGCTCGTGCACCCGACCTTGAGCACGTCGATCGGCCAGCCAGCGGTTCCGTGCACGGCGTCTTGGATGGCGTAAGCGTCTTCGACGGAGCGGGGCCGAATCTCGTGGGGGAGCGACGACGCAGTCTGGCGCTGTACCCGGAGGTGGAAGAGGTACGCGGCCGCTTCTTCGATCTGCTGGCGTTCGAGCGTCATGAGCGGACTCTAGAACAGGCCGGGTTGAGTGCGCCGTGTAGGTCTGCCATCATTCGCCGATGCAACTGGTGGATGCGATCGAGGCTTGGGGGCGAGCGCATCGTTCCGCGTTCGATGGTGGCGAGGCCGAGGCGCTCGCAGACGTATGGCGAGCGGTCCGTGCTTCGGAGCATGCGTCGCTCGATGTGACGGCGATGACCAAGGACCAGGCCCGGTCGGTCATGGCGGTCTTCCCGACCGAGCAACGGTCGTCGGTGGCGTCGACGCTGAACAAGGTCCGCAAGTGGACACTCACCCAGACCGAAGAAGCACAGACCGAAGACGCCCAGACCGAAGAAGCACAGACCGAAGAAGCACAGACCGAAGACGCACAGACCGAAGAGCCACTGACTGGCGAGGTGACGCTCGCTGACCCGGTGGCGCCGGATGAAGGCTTGGTCACGATCGACGGTTCGTCGCTCGGGCCGTCGGCTCGCGAGACGGTCCGTTCCAGCGGCCCGGTCGAGGGGTGGCAGCCGCCGACGACGGTCGACGATCCGCCAATGGCGATCGATCAACGCATCATCCTCGGGCTCCTCGGGCTCGTGGTAGCGGTCGTTCTCGTGTGGTTCCTCTTCCTGCGCGGCGATGACGCCGCGATCGTCGATCCAGTCGACGACGGTCCCGAGACGGTCGAAGACGTCATCTCGATCACGAATCAAGCGTTCTTGGATCAGTTCGAGCTGTCGGATGAGGTCGGCGATTGTCTTGTGGCCGAGTTCGGTGATCTGGCGTCGGCAGCCACCGATGCGACCCTTCGCGAACGCCAGGTGTGCGGCACGAGCTTGCTGCAAATCATCACCGACGCGAGCTGACGAGACCGTCGTCACGGGCTGTTTGTCGCCGGCGCTATCCCCAACTGGGTCCTCTGTCACAGATTGGAGAGGCGACGTTGAGATGGCACGCGTCCGTGGCACGCTCGCGAGATGACCGCATTGCGTTCCTGCCTCCGATTCGCCGCTCTGGCCTTCGTGCTCGCACTCGTTGCGACGGCCTGCAGCACCTCCTCGACAACGACGACGTCGACCACAGCTGACGCCGCTGAGTCGGCTGACTCGGCTGACTCGAGTTCGGCCAGTGACACAGCGGCCTCGGACACCGATGCTGGCGGTGCCGATGAAGTCGAGACCGAAGAAGTCGAGACCGAAGAAGACGCAGGACCCGACGCTGCTCCGGAGCCGACCGCGACCCCCGAGCCCGAACCGACCGAAGCGCCTGCAGCGGCCACATCGTCAAGCATCGGAAGCGACGACGACTTCTGTCGGGTTGCTCGCGAGCTCGACGAGAACGACCCGTTCGAAGATGCCGATCTCGACCCGTTCAGCCCCGAGTTCTTCGAAGCGGCCAGCAGCCTCTACGAGTCGCTGCTCGCCATCGCTCCCGACGAAATCAGCGGCGACATCGCAATCGTCCGTGACGAGCTCGGTCGCATCGGGGACCAGCTCGAAGCCATCGACTACGACTTCACCGATCCTGCATTCGGCGAGGTTATGGAAACCCTTGACGGCGGCGCCGTCGAAGACGCCGGCATTCGGATCGAGGACTATCTGCGTGACGCCTGCGGCATCGATGTCGACGCAATGGACGAGGTCGAGGTCGATGACCTTCCGGCACTTGGCCTTGACGATGACGCACTCGCTGGCCTGAGCGAGATTGGCCCTGAAGAAGCCGCGCTGCTGCTCGGCCAACTCAACCTGGACCCCGAACTGCAGGCATGCCTGCTCGAGAAGCTCCCGGAGCTGACCGCATCGCAAGACCCTGCGATCCTGACGCAAGAGATCTGCGGCACGACGTTGCTCGACATCCTCAGCGGTCTGGGCGGCTGATAGACGGCTTAGGCGAGCTGGCGGGCGAGCGGAAACGCGGTCGCTGCCATCCGCTTGAGCCCGGCTTCGTAGTCGCCGGCGGCGAGCTCGTCAGCGTCGAGCCAACGAAAGCCTTGGCTCTCGTGGTTTCCGACGGGTTCAGACCCTGGCGGCGCAAGCACGAGAAACCGCACGTCGAGGTGCAGGTGCGCGTCTTCGGCCGGCGGATCGACTCGATGGATGTCCACATCGATCGCCGGACCGACAACCCGTAGCCCTTCGATGCCGGTCTCTTCGGTCGCCTCTTTGAGTGCGACTGCGGCCAGGTTCGTGTCACCGTCTGCGTGACCGCCAGGCTGCAACCATTTCTGCAGCTTGGTGTGAAAGAGCAGCAGGCCGGCATCGCGAGATGGGTCAACGACGAACGCGCTGCCGGTCAGATGGCCCGGCCGACAGGTTCGAACGGCGATGTCTTCGTGGGCGTCGACGAGTTCAAGGATCCGGGCCCGGTCATCATCGAAACCCGATCCGCGGGCGGCGCCAAGAAGCCGCCGGGCGGTGTCTCGGTCTTCGCTCGACGCGAGTTCTGCTGGGTTGTCGATGACGGCGAAGTCCACGAGCGCCGAGCCTAGTCAGGTCAGGGCGCGGCCTTGGCTCGTTCCCGGAGGTGGCGGCGTGTGCGGCGCTCGGCTCGAGCCTTGGGTAGCTCACGCGCCGCGAGGAGCCCCAGGACAGCGATTGCAGCGGCGAAGCCAAGCGCCCACCAGAACG
>CALDGN010000011.1 GCA_937942965.1 uncultured Acidimicrobiales bacterium
AAGATTGTCGGGCCGAATACCCGCTACATCGCGCTGCCGACCTACGTCTATGACCCGTGGCGGATGAACAAGCCGCACCACTCCGAGCAGTACTACGGGCGAGCGACCGACGCCCACCATGCCCGCGCCGCGGCCATGGTCGACGGCCTCGTCGACTGACCACTCGTGTCTCATTCGCTCGCCGTCATTGGGCTCGGCAACATCGGCGGCGGCGTCGCCCGCAACCTGGTCGCCGCCGGCCATGCGGTCACCGTCGTTGACCTCGATGCCGACAAGGTCGCGGCGCTGGTCGCACTCGGCGCGACCGCAGCGGCGTCGCCAACCGAGGCTGCTGCGTCGGCCGACGTGGTGGTCACGTCGCTGCCCGGACCAAAGCAGATCGCTGCCGTCGGCGCCGACATCGTTCCCGCCATGCGACCCGCCGCAACCTGGATCGAGATGTCGACGAACGATCTCGACACGGCTCGAATGCTTGCCGATCAGTGCGCAACCGTCGGGGTCCACCTGATCGATGCGCCGGTCTCGGGCGGTCCCGAGGGTGCAGCGGCTGGCACCTTGTCGATCTTCGTCGGGGGCGATGACGATGCGGTCGCCGACGTGTTGCCCCTGCTCCACGACATCGGATCCAAGGTCGATCACCTCGGGCCGACCGGTGCCGGCATCGTCGCCAAGATCGCCCAAGTCACGCTCTGCTACACCCAGACCGTCACCTTGATCGAAGCGCTTCTGCTCGGCGTCAAGGGCGGCGTCGCTCCCGGCAAGATGCTCGAGCTGATCCAGAACTCGGCCGGTACCAGCTACTGCGCAACCGCCTACGGACCCGAGATCCTCGCTGGCACCTACGACGCGAGCTTTCCGCTGAGCCATGCGGCCAAAGACATGCGCCTGGCGATGGAGATGGCCGTCACGATGGGTGTCGAGCTGCCGTTCACTCGCGATGTCGCGGCCCTTTACGCTGAGGCCGAAGCGACCTTCGGGTCCGACGCCGCGCACTGCCTGGCTGCCCAACTGATCGAACGCAAGAACAACCTGCTCCTGCACGAGCACAAACAAGGGGATCGAACATGAGCCAGTCCGCAGACCAGCCTGAGTCAAGTGACGCTGCAAGTGCGCAGCAGAACCGCGAGGTCGTCGCCGAGGACTTCCAGGCTGCGAATGCAGGCAGCTTCACCGGTGAGGAATGGGAAGCACGCCAGGACCTCGCCGCCATGTACCGACTGTCTGCCCACTACGGCTACGACGACACCGTCTGGAACCACATCACGATGCGGGTGCCCGGCAGCGACCACGACTTCTTCCTGAACAAGTTCGGGCTGCTCTACAACGAGGTCACCGCCTCGAACCTGATCAAGGTCGACAGCGATGGCACGGTGCTCGAAGGCCCGGCCGACGTGAACACCGCGGGCTTCGTGATCCACTCGGCGATCCACAATGACTTTCCCGAGTGGAAGGTCGTGTTCCACGCCCACGTGCCCGACGCGCTCGCCGTCACTGCGCTCAAGGACGGCTTCCAGCACATCGTCCAGGACACGTCGATGCTCTACGGCGAGATCGGCTACCACGATTGGGAAGGCCTCTCGCTCACCCTCGAAGAGCGCGAACGCCTGGCCAAGAACATGGACGGCAACCGTGCGCTCATCATGCGCAACCACGGCTTCTTGACCGTCGGACGCACCGCGGGCGAAGCATTCATGGTCATGCACTATCTGATCCGCGGCTGCCGAGCGATGCTCGCTGCCTATGGGACCGGCCTCGAAGTCGATCCGGGGCCACGCGATATCTGGGAGCTGTCGAAGCGACAGTACGACCACTTCCCGCTAGGCGAGAATGAGTGGCCGGCGCTGCGCCGCATGCTGGACCAGATCGACCCGTCCTACAAGCACTAGCTGGCACCCCGCCAAAGCCCGGAGGGCGCATGAGCACCGTTGCATCGATCTCCACTCGCATCGTCGAGGTTGACCTGGTCAAGCCGGTCGGCACCGCGATCCATGCCATGAGCTCGGTCGGTTGCGTACTGGTGCAGGTGCGAACGAGTGACGGTGTCGTCGGCCAGGGCTACGTCTTCGCCCTCAATGGCGATCGCGTCAAGTCGCTCGACGAGCAAGTTGTCGGACTCGCAGAACAGGTCCGCGGTCGCTCGATATTCGAAACCGAGGGCATCTGGCACGACCTGTGGGGCCGCATCAACGCGATGGGCCACAAGGGTGTGACCATCTCGGCCATGTCGGCGATCGATGTGGCCCTTTGGGATGCCGTTGGTCGAACCGTCGGCCAACCGTTGCACCGGCTGTGGGGCTCGTGTCGTGACGAGGTCGCGACCTACGCAACGTCGGGCCTGTGGCTGTCGCAGTCGATCGACGAACTCGTCGCGCAAGCCGCTGCGTTTGTCGAGCAGGGCTTCGTGTCGATGAAGATCCGCCTCGGAAGTGCCAAGCCCGCGACCGATGTCGCCCGAGTCGCCGCCGTTCGCGATGCCATCGGCCCCGATATCGAGCTGCTCAGCGACGTCAACCAGGGTCTGACCCCCAAGGCGGCGATCAAACTCGGTCGCATGCTCGAGCCCTACGACCTCGGGTGGATCGAAGAACCGGTTCCGGCCTATGACCTCGACGGGCATGCGCAGGTTCGGTCTGCGCTGGATACGCCGATTGCGTCGGGCGAGACCGAGTACACCCGTCACGGGATGCAGTCCATGCTTCGAGCGGGCGCCTGCGACGTCCTTATGCCAGACCTGCAGCGGATCGGTGGTTACAGCGAGTTCCGTAAGGCCGACGCCATCGCCTCGGCGTGGAACATCCCGACGTCGAGCCACTTCTTCACCGAGCACAGCCTGTGCCTGGCCGGCTCGCTGGCAAACCTGATCTCGGTCGAGCACTGCGACTGGTTCGCTCCGCTGTTCAACGAAGACATGGAGTTGCGCGACGGGTGCCTTGTCGTGCCCGATCGACCGGGCACCGGGTTCACCTTCGCTCGCTAGCGAGTTCAGCAGCCCAGTACGGTGGCGGCCATCTTGTCCGACAGCTCTCGCAGCCCGGCATTGCCGTTCGCCGTGAACGTCATGGCGATCGCGTAGCCGAAGTCGGGAATGACATAGGTCGCCGACAATGAGTTCGTGTTCTCGGTGATGCCGAAGACGACCGTTCGATCTGCGATGTCGCGCCGGTTCGAGTTGTCGAGCGTGATCCCGAGCTGGGTCAGTTCTTCGCGAACCTGCTCGGGCGTGTCGTTCATCGTGAAGTCGCCCGGCCAGATCGCATAGGTGACTCTCGGAACGAATCCGCTCGCCCCTGCAGGCCCGTCGGCGAAGACGACGCCGCCTTGGTCGACGATCTCTTCGAGCGCCTCGAGCGCCGCGGCGCTGTCGGTCGGACGCGCGAGGCGGGCGATCTCTTCGAGGTCGCCGGTGAGGTCGAACCATCGCCAGTCGCCAGGGATGACGCCGGTGACGCCGAGCCCGCAGGTGCCGGCATAGATGCCTTCGTTGAGGCTGTTCAGGAACCGGACCTCGTGGGCCGGGTCGCTGCCGATGAAGGGGCTGGCGCAGTTGCCTGAACCGGGAATCGCTCGCTGTTCGGCATCGGCGACGATGACGCACACGTTGCGGCCTTCGGCGGCGAGGAACTCGCTGCCGGTGAACAGTGTGCGTCCGTTCTCGCCGTTGAACGAGGTTGCCGGGAACGGTGTGTCCCACAGTCGGTAGGAACCGCCAGGGGTTTCGCTGCCAGCCTTGGTCTCGTCGCCGCCGAGCACATTGTCGATGTAGAAGTGCAGGTGGTAGTCGGCGGGTTCGAGCTCGGGGAAGAAGCCTTCGACCCAGTAGAGGATCGTCATCTCGTCGGTGTCTTCGTCAACGACGATGGCGTAAATGCAGGCGGCGCGTTCCTGGTTCTCGGGACAGGGCCGAGGGGCGCCGTAGAACCCGGCTTGGGTCAGGTCGATGCCTTCGGGCTGCTCGGTTGGTTCGAAGCGGATCGCGGTCGGCTCGGGCGCCGGTGTCGAGGTCGCTTCGGGTCGGTTGTCTGCAGTCGGTTCCGGCGCTGCCGTCGGCTCTGCTTCTGGGACTGCGGTTGGTTCGGCCCCGTCGGAGTCGCCTGACGTGGCGGCGACCGCGGTGGGTTCGGGCTCGTCAGCGGGGATCGCGGTCGGTGTCGGGATTGGCGTGGATGCGGCTTCGTCGCCTCCGCCACTCATGACGACGATGCCGGCGATCAGAGCGACGAGGGCTGCGGCGACCACGCCGATCAAGGCCCACGGTGGCTTCTTCGCGTCAGGGGCAGCCGGTGGCTGCGCGATCGCGACAGCTGGCGTCTCGAGGCTCGTGGGTTCGGCTTGAGGGTTCGCTGCGACCTGGGCGACGGCCTGAGGTGCGGGGCTTGCGGGTGCTGCGACTGGGGGAGGCGTGGCTTCGAAGTCAAAGGTCGCTTCGCCAGCCTTGACCATGATCGTGCCGGTACGCGGCGAGTTGTCCGAGGGCTGCTCGGTCTCGGCGATGATTTCGGGCCAGTGCAGGATGAAACGCCGACGCCGTAGCCAGCCAGAACCGAACGCCGTGACGCAGGCCCGGGCGAGCTCGCGGGCGAACTGCTCGGCGGTCGACTGGCGGACGTTGAGGTCCTTCGACAACGAACGGTCGATGACCTCGCCGATCGCGCCGGGGAGCTCGGGGCGAGCTTGCAGTAGCGGAAGCGGTTCGGTGACGAGGTGGTGGGCGAGCAGTCCGTTCACCGAATCCGAATCAGGAAACGGTAGACCGCCGGTCAGCAGCTCGTAGGCCATCATGCCGACGCTGTAGACATCGCTCGCCGGCGTCAGTTCGTCGCCACGGCATTGCTCGGGACTCATATACGCGGGCGTGCCGACGATCATGCCGGTTGCGGTGCGGCGCGTGTCCGCTTCGGTGTCGCGGGCGATGCCGAAGTCAGCGAGCTTGACGACACCCTTCGCGTCGTACATCAGGTTCTCGGGTTTGACGTCGCGATGCAGAAGGCCCTTGGCGTGGGCGACATCGAGGCCGGCAAGGCAGGCGAGGACGGCAGCGCATGCTTCGTCGGTCACGATGCCGTCGCTGCGGAACCGATCCGAGATCGACCCTTCGCAGCGCTCCATGATCAGGAACCGCGAGCCCTCGGATTCGACGAAGTCGTAGACAGGCACGATGTGGGGGTGCTCGAGCGATGCCACCATCTGGGCTTCGGCGACGAAGCGCTCGCGGACGCTGTCGTCTGACGCATACACCTGGGGCAGTTGCTTGATCGCGACCAGGCGCCCGAGCTGCGTGTGGCGGGCCTCGTAGACAACGCCGAACGCGCCTTCGCCGAGCTGTCCCGCAATCTCATAGGCAGGTAGTGCCCGTTCGAGTGACGTCCGCGCCTCGTCAGTCATGTCTCCCACTTTTGTTCGTTGGTCGCTGAGCGTCGCACAGAGTCCTGACGCTCGACGACAGCCGCCGTTACGGATGCCACCGTAGTGTCGCCGGACCGGGCGAGGCGAGCGAGAGGGAACCGTCCCCAAACCGCCAATTCGGGTCAGGGCACGATGGCCGGCGGGCCGGTAGCGTCTGTCGGCGGGAAGTCAGCGGGAAATCATCGTGAGGGCCGATGAGAGAGAACAATCTGTCCCAACTTGTGGGCGCCCTTGGGGGCTGGTTAGAGGCGCGGCCCTACGGGGCCGAGCAAGACGCGTTGGATCGCGCCGCTCGCATCGTGTTGGACATGCGGCTACTCGGCGTGAGTATCGATGACGTCGATGCTCCCGAGCTCGCGGCACTCGATCCCGAAGATCGCGAAGTGGTCGAGCACGCTCGAGTCTGGGCGCAGGCTCGACGCGAGGATGCCAGCCGTCGCGAGCGGGCCGACGAACGAGCCGCGCTGCACCGTCGCGTCGCCGAACGCGAAGCCGGCCCGAGTGATGCCTTCACACAACCAGCACCCTCGCAAGAACCCATCGTTGACGCACGGGCCAGTGAGTCGCAAGAGAGCAAGTCGAACGACACTGCTCG
>CALDGN010000012.1 GCA_937942965.1 uncultured Acidimicrobiales bacterium
ACACCGGCGAAGTCATCGCAGGCGTTATCGACGACCTCGAAATCGCGATCTCCGAATCGGGCGGGCGTGTCGACGTCGGCGAGATGCCGACGCTCCCAATCGATGCCTCGCAAGTCCGCCAGCTGTTCCAGAACCTGATCGGTAACTCGCTGAAGTTCCGCAAGCCCGACGTCGCTCCCGTCGTCGCTATCTCTGCTTCGGTTCGTTCACTCAACGTTCCCGGTCGAGGCGAGCGCGAAGGTTGGGAGATCACGGTTAAGGACAACGGCATCGGATTCGAAGACAAGTACGTCGATCGCATCTTCACGGTCTTCCAGCGCCTTCACAACCGCACGGAGTACGAGGGTTCGGGCGTCGGCCTGGCGGTGTGTCGCCGCATCGTCGAGCGACATGGGGGCATGTTGACAGCCCAAGGAAGCGGCGGCGACGGCGCCACCTTCACCATCTGGTTACCTGCGGAGCCGGCCGAGGCCGCCTAGCAATTCGCCGGTCGCTGCGCCGCTATTCGAGCGGTTGCATGCCGTTCATCGCAACACGGTGACAACCCGCCGCAACCCATGGCGGAACGGCCAGCAACGCGGCACACTTGAACCATGCAGAAACTGCTGGTTGCCAACCGCGGCGAAATCGCCATCCGAGCCTTCCGAGCCGCCTATCAGCTCGGTATCGAGACGGTCGCGATTCACACGTTCGAGGATCGCAACAGCCTCCACCGTGTCAAGGCTGACGAGGCGTACCAGATCGGCGAACCCGGTAGCCCCGTTCGTGCGTACCTGAACCCAGCGCTCATCGTCGAGACGGCCAAAGCGGCTGGCGCCGATGCGATCTACCCCGGCTACGGCTTCCTCTCCGAGAGCCCCGAGTTCGCCGAGGCGTGCGCCGAGGCTGGCATCACCTTCGTAGGCCCGTCGATCACCGCGCTCGAGCTGACCGGCAACAAGCAGCGAGCCCGTAACGCCGCCGAAGCCGCTGGCCTCCCGGTGCTCCAGCAGTCACCTCCGCTCGCGGCCGACAGTGACCTCGAAGCGCTCAGCAACGAGATCGGCTTCCCGCTCTTCGTCAAGGCTGCGGCCGGCGGTGGCGGACGAGGCATGCGCCGCGTCGAGCACCCTGACGATCTCGTCGAGGCCGTCGACGCCGCCACCCGCGAAGCAGAGAGTGCATTCGGCGACCCGACCGTGTTCCTCGAAGAGGCCATGACGGATGTGCGCCACATCGAGGTCCAGGTCCTCGGCGATGCCGACGGCAACGTCGTGCACCTCTACGAGCGCGACTGTTCGGTGCAGCGACGCTTCCAAAAGGTCGTCGAGATCGCGCCCGCACCCGACCTGACCGATGCGCAGCGCCAGGCTCTCACCCACGATGCTCGCCAGTTCGCCGAACACATTGGCTACAAGAACGCCGGCACGGTCGAGTTCCTCGTGGACAAGCGCGGCCGCCATGTGTTCATCGAGATGAACCCACGCATCCAGGTCGAGCACACCGTGACCGAAGAGGTCACCGACATCGACTTGGTCGAGGCCCAGCTGCGCATCGCCCGGGGCGAGAACCTCGCTGACCTTGGCATCAGCCAGGACACGATCGTGCTGCGCGGCTTCGCGCTGCAGTGCCGCGTTACCGCCGAGAACCCGGCCAACGAGTTCCGTCCCGACACCGGTCGTGTCGTTGCCTATCGCCAGCCCGGTGGCGCCGGCATCCGTCTCGATGGTGGCGGCGGATACGTCGGCTCCGAGATCACGCCGTACTTCGATTCGCTGCTGGTCAAGGTCACCTGCCGGGGTCGCACGTTCCTCGACGCAGTGCGACGCTCCGAACGAGCGCTTGCCGAGTTCCGCGTGCGTGGCGTTGCGACCAACCTGGCCTTCCTGCAGGCACTGCTCGCCGACGAAGACTTCCGTAGCGGCGGGGTTACGACGACGTTCATCGACGAGCGTCCCGAGCTGACCTCGGCCGCAGTCGGCGCCGACCGTTCGACTCGTCTGCTCCGCTACCTCGGTGACATCACCGTCAACCGACCGCACGGCTTGACGCAGACCGAGCTCGACCCGGCAACCAAGCTGCCGGCCGTCAGCGGCATGGCGCCCGAAGGCTCCAAGCAGATCCTCGAACGCGAGGGCGCCGACGGGTTCGCTCGTTGGCTCCGTGAGAGCGAGGCGCTCCGCGTCACCGACACGACCCTGCGCGACGCGCACCAGTCCATCCTCGCGACCCGAGTTCGCAGCATCGATCTGATGCGCGGCGCGAATGCGCTTTCGCACTCGATGCCCGAACTGCTCAGCCTCGAGTGCTGGGGCGGTGCCACGTTCGACGTTGCGCTGCGTTTCCTGTCCGAGGATCCGTGGAAGCGGCTCGAGTCGCTGCGCGCCGCAGCACCGAACCTGTGTCTGCAGATGCTGATCCGTGGCCGCAATGCCGTTGGCTACTCGCCGTATCCCGACGTCGTCGCCCGCAAGTTCGTCGCCGAGGCTCACCGCACCGGCGTCGACATCTTCCGAGTCTTCGATGCCTTCAACGACATCGAACAGATGCGCCCGGCGATCGAAGCTGCGATCGAGGTCGGCGCTGTCGCCGAAGGCACGATCTGCTACTCGGGCGACCTGTCGAACCCGGCCGAGGATCTCTACACGCTCGACTACTACCTGGGCGTTGCTGAGAAGCTCGTCGACGCTGGCGCCCACATCCTGTGTGTCAAGGACATGGCCGGCCTGCTCCGTGCACCGGCCGCGACCACGCTGATCACAGCGCTGCGCGAGAACTTCGACGCACCTGTGCACCTACATAGCCACGACACCTCAGGCGGCCAGCTTGCGACGTACCTGGCTGCGCTGCACGCCGGAGTCGATGCCGTCGACGGCGCAGCTCCCCCGCTTTCTGGCATGACGAGCCAGCCGTCGATCGCTGCGATCATCGCGGCGACCGATCACACCGAACGCGAGACCGGCCTGTCGCTCGATGCTGTCGGCGAACTCGAGCCGTACTGGGAAGCCGTCCGTGCGTTGTACAAGCCGTTCGAGGCAGGCCTTAGCGCTCCTACCGGCACGGTCTACAAGCACGAGATTCCCGGTGGTCAGTTGTCGAACCTGCGCCAGCAGGCCATTGCGCTCGGCCTCGGCGATCGCTTCGAAGAAGTCGAACGTCTCTACGCCGCCTGCAACGAAATGCTCGGCCGCCCGATCAAGGTCACGCCGAGCTCAAAGGTCGTCGGCGACCTCGCCCTCCACCTGGTCGCATCGGGCGTCACGCCTGAACAGCTCGAGTCCGAACCCGAGTCGGTGGACCTGCCCGAGAGCGTCATCAAGTTCTTGCACGGCGAACTCGGCACGCCACCGGCGGGCTTCCCCGAACCGTTCCGCACACGTGCGCTCGCCGACCGGACCTACACGCCGACCGCTGTCGAGCTCGAACCAGCCGACGCGCAGGCACTCGAAGAACTCACCGACGACGCGATCCGCAAGGTGCTGAACCGGTTGCTTCTTCCCGGACCCGCTGCCGATCACGAAGAGCAGGCCGCTCGCTACGGCAACCTGGCCGTGCTTCCGTCGCGGATCTTCTGGTACGGGCTCGACGTCGAGCAGGGCGATGTCCCGATCGAACTTCGTCCGGGTGTGCGGGTCCTCGTCGGGCTCGAAGCAGTCGGCGAGCCGAACGAGGATGGCATCCGGTCGGTCGTCTTCCGGCTGAACGGCCAGCTGCGTCCGATCGACATTCGTGATCGTTCGGTTGCATCCGATTCGACCGAAAGCGAAAAAGCCAACCCGGCTAACGCGGGCCATGTCGCTGCACCGTTCCGAGGCGTTGTCAACGTCGCTGTCGCGCTCGGCGACAGCGTCGAAGCCGGCGATTCGGTCGCCACGATCGAGGCCATGAAGATGGAATCGGCGATCAGCTCGCCAGTCGACGGCACCGTCAGCCGCATCGTCGTTGGTCCGGCGGCTCAGGTCGAGCCAGGCGACTTGTTGCTCGAAGTCCTGCCCGCCGGTCTCGCCGAGATCGTCGAATAGCGGACCCTGATTAGAGGTCGATGAGTTCTACGAGCCGGTCAGCGATGGGCCGCGCCTGCTCGGCGACCTCGGGTCGCGATGACGTGAAGGCGACGTGTGAGATCCCAATCAGGATCAGGCAGGCAATCCGACGATCGGCGGCGTTGCCCGGCTCCGGCTGAACGAGCGCCTCGCTCAGCCCGGCGAGGTCAATACCTGGATGCCACGGCTTCCAGTACTCGAAGCACGCCAGTTCAAGCAGCGGGTCGGCGTAGGCCCCAGCGCCCCAGTCGAAGATCCCCGTCATCTGTAGTTCAGCGGTCCCGTCGTCGACCACGTGCACGTTGCCGTGCAAGAGGTCGGCATGGACGATACGGCGAGGCACCTCGCCCAAGTCGAGTTCTGCCAGGCGGTGTTCCGACGCGTCGACGACCGTGGCGAGTGATGGCTCGAGCCCGACGCGCCAGTCGGCCCGGCGGAACTCTGGGTCGAAGCTTGCCCCAAAGGCTGCAGCGACATAGGAGCGCCAGGTCGGGTAGCGGCCCTCACCCGTGAGGTCGAACTCGCCCCAACCAGCGCCCGGCGGTTCGATGGTCCGCAGCGCTGTCAACGCACGAGCAAGCTGTGGCACGACGAGGTTGAACCTCTCCGCTCCGAGATGTTCGAGTGGCTCGCCAGCCGCATAGTTCGACACAGCAAGCCAGTGCTCTCCGAACCCGTCGACCGCCTGGACTGCGGGAATCGGCAGGTCAGGGCATGCCCATGTCGCAGCGATGGCGTCCTTCTCGAAGTACTCACGCCGCAGGCCGACCCTGACGACTCGCCGCTCGTCAGCGACCGTGTCTGTGAACGCGTAGCAACGTGACCACCAACCTTCGCCCGCGGGCACCAGCTCGTCCGGCTGCATCCCGAGCTCGACGAGTCGGGCCACGAGCGCTGTCTCGTCGACCTCGAGTTTCGGGCCGTTCACCGGACCATCCGGCTAACCAGCTGTCGTTGCGAAGACCTGAGCGCAGAAGGCGTCTTCGTCTTCACGCCAACGCACCGAGAGCGGGTGGTCGGCCAGGAAGCTGTTCGACCCGTGGAACGCGCCCGGATAGACATGGAGCTCGCACGGAACACCGGCGCGCTGCAGCGCTTGGGCGTAGGCGATGTCCTCGTCGAGGAACAGGTCGAGGCTGCCGACATTGATGTAGGTCGGCGGAAGCCCAGAAACGTCTTGGGCCAGTGCCGGCGATGCGTAGATCGTCGGCTCAGCACCGCCAAGGTAGGCCTCCCACGCCAAGCGGTTCGACTCGCGATTCCAAACGCGTGGATCTTGGATGGCGTGGCTGCTCGGCGTCTCGTTGCGATGATCGAGCATCGGGTACACGAGCATCTGGCCAGCGATCGCCGGGCCGCCGTTGTCTCGGGCGAAGAGCGCGAGGCCAGCAGCGAGGCCACCACCAGCGCTGGCCCCTCCGATGAGAATCCGACCGGCGTCGACACCAAGCTCGTCAGCGTTTGCCGCCA
>CALDGN010000013.1 GCA_937942965.1 uncultured Acidimicrobiales bacterium
GGCCTGTCGGCGGGATGTCGAGCCAGCTGTTGGCGAACGTCCCCACGTAGTGCCCACAGCAGCCGACCCAGTCGCGACCGATGTCGGTCGTCCCGGCCATCACGATGAGGTCACGGCGTTCGATGTCGGGCCACGCAGCCGCAAGCGGCGCGAGCGCCTCGTCGTACCAGCCAGCACCGCCGTCGAGGTCCTCGAACGGGAACGCGAGCCGTACCTGCGCATCGGGAGCGAAGACCTCGTCAATCACACCCCGAACGCCATCGGCGGCCCAGTTGTATTGCGCCGCCCGCAGCCGCTCAACCAGCGCCTTGTTCTCGGCGTGGATATCGATCAGTTCATCGGTCATCGTGTTCGTTCAGTTCCAGAGACGTTCGGAGGCGATCTCTGCGCCTTCGACCATCGAGCGGAGCTTGGTGTAGGCGACCTCGGCGTCGATCCCGGCATAGCCAGCGAACGTCGAGAAGCCGCAGTCGACGCCAGCGATGACCCGCTCGCGCCCGACGATGCCAGCGAAGGTCTCGATGCGTTGCGCGACGAGTTCAGGGTGCTCCACAAAGTGCGTCGTCGAGTCGATTACCCCCGGCACGAGAATCTTGGTGTCGGGGATGTCCGCCGCAGCGAACGCCTTCCACTCGTGCGCGTGGCGAGGGTTCGCCGCTTCGAACAGCAGGGCCTGGGGACGGGCCGCGAGCGCAATCGGCAGCACCTGTTCCATCGGCGCGTCGTGGGTGTGCGGGCCTTCGTAGTTGCCCCAGCAGATGTGCAGGCGCATGGCCTCGGGGTCGATGTTGCGGGTCGCGTGGTTCAACGCCTCGACATGGATTCGAGCAAGGCGCTCGTATTCATCGTCGGGCTGGCCCTTGAACATCATGTGACGACCGAGGCCCAGGTCGGGCGAGTCGAGCTGCAGATTGAAGCCAGCTGCGACGATCGCCTCGTACTCGGCCGACATCGCATCGGCGAGTGCGTAGAGGTACGCCTCGTGGTCCTCGTAGTGGCTGTTCGGCTGGAACAGTGCAATCACGCCTGGCGACGCGGCATTCATGAACGCGTCGACCGGCTGATGGGTGTCGACAGCCGCTTGGAGGTTGGCCAGGTCGGTGTTGCACGGCTCCATGTCCTTGACCGCGATCGGCCCGACGCACTGCGGGCGTCGGTAGGTCGGCGTGCCACCGGTCTTCGCCTGCCGCTCGAGGAAGGAGGGAAAATCCTCGAGATCGGCAGGCGCCCGGCGAGGGCTATCGCCCTCGAATCCCGTGATGCGGTCTTTGATGTAGGTCGCGTACGAGAGCTTGCTCATCTCGCCGTCGCTGACGGCATCGACACCGACTTCGACCTGGCGACCGACGACGTCGCTGACGGCCGACGCAATCTCCGCGCGGTGCGCGTCGAGATCGATCTCTTCTTCGCGTTCGATGGCGAAGATGCCCTGGGTGACGGCCTCGCTGCGAGGAAGGCTGCCGACGTGGGTCGTCAGAATGCGATCGTTGCTGGTCTTCATCAGGTCAGAACCTCGTGAGTCGTGCGGTCGAAGAAGTGCAGGCGCGAGGCGTCGACATTGATCTTGATGGTGTCGCCCACTTGGGCGGTGCTGCGGGGGCTGCAGCGTGCGGTGCATCGGCTGAAGGCGTCGTCGCCGAGCTCTTCGAGCGCGTCGGGATCACCACTGTCGACGTGAGGCGCCGCAATGCCGAAGTGCAGGAGCGTCTCGGCACCCAGTGCTTCGCGGACATCGATCGTTGCCGTGAGCTGCTGATCGGCCGGATGCTCGGGCTCGACCGCTGCGTCTTCGAGGTCTTCGGGACGGATGCCCACGACGAGTGGCTCGCCAATCCGGCCGCTGAGTGAGTCGCGACCGGTCACGACCTGGTTCGGCACGCTGATCGACTGGTCACCGAGATGAACCCGATAGCCGTCGCCGTCTGCCTGGATCTCACCTTCGTAGAGGTTCATCGACGGCGAGCCAATGAACGCAGCCACGAAGACATTGGCCGGGTGCTCGTACAGGTCCTCGGGTGCGGCGACTTGCTGGAGCACGCCGTCCTTGATGACGGCGACGCGGTCGCCCATCGTCATGGCTTCGACCTGGTCGTGGGTGACATAGAACGTGGTCACGCCGAGGTCACGCTGGATGCCAGCGATCTCGGCACGCATCTGCACACGAAGCTTGGCGTCGAGGTTCGACAGCGGCTCGTCGAGCAGGAACAGCTGGGGGCGGCGCACGATGGCACGACCCATGGCGACACGCTGACGTTGACCGCCGGACAGCTTGGCCGGCTTGCGGTCCAGGAGCTCGTTGAGTTCGAGGATGCGGGCGGCGTTCTCGACCCGATCCCGAATCTCGGACTTGGGCATCTTCTGGAGCTTCAGCGCGAACGCGATGTTGTCGAACACCGTCATGTGGGGGTACAGCGCGTAGTTCTGGAACACCATCGCGATGTCACGATCCTTGGGCGGCAGGTCGTTGACGACCCGGTCGCCGATCGCGATTTCGCCGCCCGTGATCTCTTCGAGACCAGCGATCATGCGCAGGGTCGTGGACTTGCCACAGCCCGACGGGCCGACCATGACAAGGAACTCGCCTTGTTCGATTTCGAGATTGAGATCCTTGACGGCCTCGAAGCCGTTCGGATACCGCTTACCCACCGAGCTGAACGTCACGTGCGACATGGGCGCACACCATAGAAGCTCGTTCGAGACCGCGCCACGCCTTCGCGCCGCAATCTGCGCAGACGGTCGCGCTGCTGGCGTTAGCGGTTCTTCTTCTTGCGCTTCTTGGTGGCCGTCGGCTTCGGGCGCGGCGCGTGCTTCTTACTGTTGCCCTTGACGGCACGCTCGCAGAACCAGAAATTGCAGGCCCACTTCTCTCCGCTCCACACCGGCGTGCCGGCATGGACCGAGTTCAGATCTGGTTCGGCGGTGCCAGGTTGGACCAGGTCGAAGAGGGTGAGGCGGCCGACCTTGGGCTTCACCTTGGCCTTGACTTTGGGGAAGCTCGTCGCTCCGCCCTTGCCGGGTTCGTGTAGGTACAGCAGGCCGGTCTTGAGGCGCTGACCCGAGCGCTTGTAGTGCGCGTTTGACGGGTCAGCTTTGAAGGTGTCGAGGTGGGGCGTGTACTTGCCGCCGACGTCGTAGTGGACGACCTGGATGCGTTCACAGTTCTTGGCGGGCATGCCGGCGAGTTCGGAGACTCTTGCGACGAGCTTGCCGACGATTGGTGTTTCGTCGGTGTACACCCAGCCGATGTCGGCGGTGCGGCGCAGGTTGTTCTCGACGCTCTCGCCCTCGGCGTTGATGATCGATGCCGAGTCCATGTTCGCTCGAGCGAGCTCGATGATGTGGGCGCATTCCTCGTCGGTCGCAAAGGCATCGTGCACTTCGATGCGCGGTGCTTCGCAGATGATGCCGGTTTCCGGTGACTTTCTCAGCAGCCCCATGAACAACACCGTATAGGTTGGCCGTGTGGAGGATGCTGCAGATCCGGTCGATCGCTATCCGTCGGTGCATCGGCGCTCGCATCAGTGGCGCAGCCGCCGCGCCAACGGCATTGCCGCAGTCGCGCTGATCGGCGCCATCGTGCTGGCAGTGCTTCTGCTTGCTCTGTTCACGTAGGCCGGGTTCACACGTAGGCCAGGTTCACGGAAGCCGGGTTCAGCGAAGCAGCGGATCAGAAGATCTCGGAATAGCTGCGCGTCGCACCGGGTTTGAGAACCATCATTCTCATTCCCGCCAAACCTTCCTTCCGGAGCCCTGTTATGTCTCGCGTTCGACCACCGTTGCCGCCCTTCGCTCAATGAGCCGG
>CALDGN010000014.1 GCA_937942965.1 uncultured Acidimicrobiales bacterium
GGCTCGACGAGGCCCGAGCCCGCGATGCTGGGGGGAGCGGGCTCGGCCTCGCGATCGTGGAGCGGATCGCCCGGGACCACGACGCAACTGTCGAGGTGCTCGACAGCGACTCTGGCGGCGCGAAGTTCGTCGTGCGGTTCCCTGCGGACGGCGCCGCGTAAGGCGGCTATGCGGTGGCGTGGGCCTCGGTCCAGGCGCCGTAGCCGCCGAGCAGATCGGACACGTCGCTGAAGCCAGCGCTGATCATGTGGCTGGCTGCGATCGAGGACCGGAAGCCGCCGGCGCAGTAGACGATGGTCGGCTTCGACGGATCGAGTGAGCCCAGTTCCGCAGTCAAGCGAGTGAGCGGGACGAGGGCGGCGCCGGGGATGATGCCGCCCTCGGTCTCGCCTGGTTGCCGGACGTCGACGACCTGCAGGTCATCGACGGTGGCGATTGCTTCGACCATCTGGCGGACGCCGACGCGCGAGCTGCGAGTGACGGCATCGGGGCGGTCTGCCATTGCCCGTTCTGGCTGGTCGAGGTGGCCGATCACTCGGTCGAAACCGATGCGACCGAGACGAATGCGTGCTTCTTGTTCGTGGCCGGCTTCGGCGACGACAACGATGTCGGCGGCAGGGTCGATCATGCCACCGGCGAACTCGGCGAACCGCCCGGCAAGACCGATGTTGAGCGAGCCGGCGACGTGGCCGGTGGCGAACTCGCCCGGCCCGCGGGTGTCGAGGACGATCGCTCCGCCACGCTGGGCTGCGAGCACGTCGTCGAGGTTCATGGCTGGCGAGTCGGCGGACTCGTCGAAGACGGGGCGGAGCAAGCGGTTGAGCTTGGCGTCATGGGAGAAGTACGACGGCGGCGCGGTCTGGCCCTCGGTGACGACCTGGATGAACTCATCACGGCTCATCGGCGCAACCGCGTAGTTGTTCTCGCGCTGGCGGCCGATCGTGCACGAGGTGTCGCTCGACAGGTTCTTGCCGCACGACGACCCTGCGCCGTGGCCGGGATAGAGCAGCGTGTCGTCGGGCAGCGACATGAGCTGGTCGTGCAGCGAGTCGTAGAGCTGCGAGGCCAGGTCTTCGCTGGTCATGCCGACCGAGGAGAGCAGGTCGGGGCGGCCAACGTCGCCGATGAAAAGCGTGTCGCCGGTGAGCACCGAATGTGGAGCGCTATCGGCGGTCTCGTGAACGACGATCGAGATTGACTCGGGTGTGTGGCCGGGGGTGTGGCGGATCTCAAGGGTGACGTCGCCGAGCGAGATGTGTTCACCGTCGGCCAGCTTGCGGCTGGGGAACTCGGTTTCCGCCGCGTCGCCGTAGGCGATGGCCGCACCAGTCGCTTCGGCCAGTTCGAGATGGCCGGACAAGAAGTCGGCGTGGAAGTGCGTCTCGATGATGAGCTCGATCGTCATGCCATGTTCGGCTGCGGACTCGAGGTAAGGGGCGATGTCGCGACGAGGGTCAACGACCACCGCTCGGCCGGTCGACTCGTCACCAATGAAGTACGAGGCTTGGGAGAGGCATTCGAGATAGTGCTGTTCGAAAATCATGGGGTGCACCTGACACGTTGGGCTACGTGTACGAATGTACGGTCATTTCGGGAAACTGTCAACCACCTGCGAACGCGCCCTGATCACGTGGGCCTATTTCGTGCCGGCTGTGGGGCGCAACGCCGACCGCACGCCCTTCGACCAATCGCTCACGAACCGGTACCGGTCGCCACGAAGCACGGTGGTGCGCCACTCAACGGGCGTCTCGTCGTGCATGCCTAAGCGTTCGAGGTGAAAGGCGGCGTCGCGTGACTTGAGGCCGAGCAGCTTTCGGTCGTCGATGCTCGGCAGGATCGGGGTCAGCCGTTCCCACCCCTGGTTCGGTGCCAGGTGTCCGGCCGTGTGCAGCTCGTCGTAAAGCGCGGTGCGCGACCAGTCGATCTTGTCGAATCCGATGTCGGTCATCGGGAGCCAGGCTCGGTCGACGGCGAGCGGCTCGTCATCGGCCAGCCGCAGCCGAGCCAGCAGTGTCAAGGGTGCCTCGGGTTTGAGGCCGAGTTGGCTCGCGGCGACGGCGTCGGTGGTTTCGCGGAGCTCGAGGACCTCGCTGCGCTGTACCGCTCCGCTGGACTCGATGCTGTCGAACAATGAATAGAGCGTGCCGAGGGACTGCTCGAACTCGGTCTTGTTGATGACCGTTCCGCGACCGCGTTCGCGTCGGAGAAGTCCGGTGCTGTTCAGGTGGCGGATTGCCTCGCGGACGGTGTGGCGGCTGACCTCGTAGGCCGTCGTGAGTTCGAGGTCGGTCGGAAACTGGCCGGAGTCAAACTCGCCGCCATCGAGGCGTCGTCGAAGATCAGCCTCGAGTTGCGCCCAAAGTGGGAGCGGGCTTGATCGATCGAGTGGCGCGGCGGGCATGGGGTCCTCGGGTAGTCGGTTCGGAGTCAGAACCTATCGATGGATGACCGCACAACCAGTCATCTTTCAAGCCTGACTTGATACACCGTATGTCCGTACATATACTGATTGGATGCAACGCCGCACCTTCGTTTCGATGATGCTCGCCCTCCCGATCGCCAGCGTGGTCGGCGTCAGCTGCGGTGGGGGAGATGACACCGGCCTCCGGCTCATCGACGCCGACGATGCGGCCGAGTACCTCTTCGAAGCCCCACCCGAGGGCCTGGTCGTGCTCGACGTGCGCACACCCGAGGAATACGCAGGCGGCCGTCTGCCCGAGGCGCAGCTGCTCGACTTCTATCGGACTGACTTTGCCGACCGCTTGGCGGAGCTGCCCAAGGACGTGCCGTACCTGCTCTATTGCCGCAGCGGCAATCGCAGCGGCCAGACGATCGAGCTGATGGAGCAGATGGGCTTCACCAACGTCGCCGATGTCGATGGCGGCATTAGCTCGTGGCTGGACAACGGCCACCCCTTCGTCGTCGGCTAACGCGGCGCCCGCGAGAGCGCGGGTTACCCGCCCGGCGGCGCAACCGGTCGGGCGAACAGCAAGATAACCGCCGCGGCGATCGTGACCAGTCCAGTAATGAGGAACGGTGTCTGATAGCTGCCGGTCACGTCCTCGGCCCAGCCGACCAGAAACGGTCCGAGCCCGCTGCCGACTTGGCTCATCAACGTCATGAAGCCGAGGACCGCTCCGAGTGACACCAGGCCGAAGATCTCGGCGGTGAGCAAGGTCTGCATCATGTAGACGTTGCCGATCGTGAACCCCACGATCAGCACGAACACATAGGTCAGGACTCGGTTGTCCACGAGCGTTGCACCGAGGACCGCAAGACCCTGGGCGGCGATGATCGCGACGGTGAGCAATCGCTTGTCCATGCCGTCGGCGAAGCGGCCGACGATCAGTCGAGCCACGATGCTGCCGAACGCCGTAGTGCTGAGCGCAAGCGCAGCCGCATTGCGCGAGCCGAGACGGTCTTCGAGAAATGCAATCTGATGGAGCAGGAAGCCGGTCTGGGCGAGCAGAACGATGACGAAGCCGATCGTGATCGCCCAGAACGACGTGGTGCGCATGGCTTCGCTGCGGGTCCAGGCGCGCAGCTGGACCGCGTCGCTCAACGCATCGTTCTGGACACGTGTGTCCGGCGCTCCTGCATCAGCGTCGAGACCCAACGTCGCCGGGTCGCCGACGAGTACGAACAACGCGACCGGCAACGCACCGATGAGCACGATCACCGCCAAGATCGGCGCGGCAAGCGAGGTGCCGCCCCGTTCTACAAGCCAGGTTCCGACCGGTGCGAGGATCATGCCGCCGAGGCTGATGCCGGTGAAGGTCAGGCTCATCGCGAAGGCCCGTCGGGTCACGAACCACCGGCTCATCATGGCGTTGACGGCGACGGCGCCGGCGAGGCCGAATGCGACCGCTTGTCCGGCGTAGGTGACGTACAGGTGCCACGGCTCGGTGACGAATGCGAGTCCGGCGACCGAGATTGCCATGAGAACCACGCCTGCTCGGACGTAGAGCATCGGACCGCGACGGTCGACGCCAGGTCCGATCACGAAGCCGGCGATGCCACCGACGACGAAGAACATGCCGGTCGCACCCGACACGGTCGCGTTGGACCAACCGTGCTCCTCTTGCAGCGGCCGCAAGAACACGGCGAGGCCGTAGTAGCCGACGCCGATCGTGACGAACATGAGCAACGCCGAGCCGAAGACGAT
>CALDGN010000015.1 GCA_937942965.1 uncultured Acidimicrobiales bacterium
GCTCACTGCGCTCTTTGACGCAGGAATCGACAACGTGCTCGCCACGGTCCATTCCTCCGACGACCCCGAGATCCAATCGCTGCACGAAGACTTCGGTGCCTTTGTTCACGAGTACGGCTCGCGCGGTCCCAACGAATGGGAGATCAGCGCAGAGACCTGGGAGACCCAGCCGACCCTCGCGCTCACGATGCTCGACAGTGTCCGCCGCCAAGACGACGACCAGGCACCGCACCTGCGCGCTGCGGGCCTCACCGCTGATCGCGAAGCGCTCGTCGAACAGGTCCGAGGCCAGCTGGCCGAGATCGGCAACGAAGAACTCATTGGCATGTTCGAAGGCGCACTCGTCGCCTCGAACTTCATGGTCTTCCGTGAGCGGGCCAAGACGAACATCATCAAGACCGTCCACGAAGGCCGCATGTGCTTCCGTGAGCTCGGACGTCGCCACGCCGAGGCCGGCAACCTCGCCGACCGGGCCCACGTGTTTATGCTCGTCTCCGCGGAGCTCGACGACTTCGTGGCCAACCCCGCCTCGTTTACCGACACGCTCGCCGAGCGCTACGCCGACTGGCAGCTACTTGCCGAACTCGAAGCGCCGTTCATCATCGCCGACGGCAATGTGCCGCCGCTGGGCGAGTGGGATCGCAAGGGCGCTTCGGGCGCTGCCACCGCAGCTGCTGGCGATGTGCTTACCGGCGTCGCTGGTTGTCCGGGCACGGTGCGGGGAATCGCGCGGATCATCATGGACCCGTCCGATCCCATGGCGCTCGAACCGGGCGACATCATGATCGCTCCGAACACCGACCCTGGCTGGACGCCGCTGTTCATGACCGCGGGCGGCGTCGTCGTCAACGTCGGCGGCCAGATCAGCCACGCCATCATCGTCAGCCGCGAGCTAGCGCTGCCGTGCGTGGTCTCGGTCGAGAACGCCACCGAGATCATCCCCGATGGAGCACTCGTCGAAGTGAACGGCGACACCGGCGAGGTCACCGTCATCTCGCTCGACGGCAGCGAGGCATAACTCGCCGTGCCGCATCCGTTCCGTTTCAGTGTCCAGGCATTCACGCCGTCGTCCGCGTCGGAGTGGACTGAGCAGGCTCGCGCCGCCGAGGACCTCGGCTACAGCTGTCTGCACCTCGCCGACCACTATCTCGGAGCGGGCGAAGCTGCGACCGCAGCGAGTCATCCTCCCCAAGTAGTCGCCGCAATCCCGGCGATGATGGCGGCCGCGGCCGTCACGAGCACGATCAAGGTCGGCGCTCGTGTCATGTGCTGCGACTATCACCAGCCCGTGGTGTTGGCGAAGTCGCTCGCCACGATCGACTTCCTGTCCGAAGGTCGGCTCGAGGCGGGCTTCGGCGCCGGTTGGATCACGAGCGAGTACGACGCCATGGGCGTGCCCATGGATCGCGCCGGCGTGCGCATTGACCGCATGATCGAATACGTCGAGCTGGCCAAGTCGTACTTCGCCGGCGCCGACTTGGATCAACAAGGCGAGCACGTACAGGTGTCGAACATGGCCGCGTTGCCTGCTTCACCGCAGCCGGGCGGGCCCAAGATCATGATCGGCGGCGGATCCCCTCGGGTCTTGCGAACCGCAGGCAAGATGGCCGACATCGTGTCGATCAACTTCGACAACTCGGCCGGCAAGATCGGCGCCCACGGCATCGGCTCAGGCACTGCCGACGGCACGGTGCAAAAGGTCGATTGGATCCGCGAAGGTGCGGGCGATCGGTTCGACGACATCGAAATCGAAATCGGGGCCTACTTCACCGCCGTCACGGATCAGACCAAGGCAACCCTCGAACAGATGGCGGGCGCCATGGGCATGACCCCCGAGGTCCTCGCCGCGCATCCGCACGCACTCGTCGGCTCGGTCGACGAGATCTGCGAAACCCTCGAACAACGCCGTGAGCACTACGGCATCAGCTACGTCAACGTGGCCGTCCGCAACATGGCGGCCTTTGCCCCAGTCGTTGCCCGACTGGCCGGGAACTGAAGGAACCACCATGAGCGAAAACGACACAGCCGCCACTCCCAAAACTGATGACGCGGTCAGTCTCGATGACTTCGGCCTGTTCGATCCGACCGTCCAGCAATGCCCGCATCCGTACTACGCCCAGATGCAGCAAGAGGCGCCGGTCTATCCGGCCAAGAGCCCGATGGGTGACCTGCACCTGATCACGAAGTACGGCGACGTCACCGACGTGGTCAAGGACATCAAGACGTTCTCGTCACGATTCGACACATCAGGGTCGAACTACAACTCGGAACTCGTCGAGCGGATGAAGGCGCTCTACGAAGAAGAGGGCGGCTACGACCGGATCGGCACCATGCTCACGGTCGACCCGCCCGATCACACTCGCTATCGCCGCCTGGTGACCAAGGCGTTCACGCCCAAGGTGATTGCCGAGCTCGAGCCGACGGTGCGCGAGATCACCAGCCGCCTCATCGACGACGTGTTCGAAGTAATGGAACGCGACGGCGTCGTCGAGTTCGTCGAAACGTTCGCCGTGCCGCTTCCGGTCGCCGTCATCGCCAAGGCGCTCAACGTGCCCGACGATCGTCTCGCCGACTTCAAGCGTTGGAGCGATGCGTCGATTGCTGGCATTGGCACGAACATCACCGTCGATCAGCGCATTGAGGCCGAGCGCGAGGTGATTGAGTACCAGAAGTACTTCGCCGAGCAGTTCGAGATCCGGCGAAGCGAGCCCCAAGACGACATCCTCACGAACCTGCTCAACGCTCGAGTTGATCACGGCGAGGTCGACGACGACGGCAATCCGCTACCAGACACCCCGCTGACGATGCCCGAGATGCTCAGCATCATCCAGCAGCTGCTCGTTGCCGGTAACGAGACCACGACCAAATTCTTGACCGAGATGATGCGCCTGCTCGGCGAGAACCCCGACGAGTTCGCCAAGCTGCAGGCTGATCTCTCCCGAGCCAAGGCCGTGGGCGAAGAAGCACTGCGCCTGTCGACCCCGACACAGGGCATGTTCCGCATCGTTCAAGACGACGCCGAAGTCGCCGGCTGTCCGCTCAGCGCGGGCGATCGAGCCGTCGTGATGTTCTCGGCGGCGAACCGCGACCCCGAGGTCTTCCCGGACCCCGAAGCGTTCAATCCCGACCGCGACAATCTGACGAGCCACCTGGCGTTTGGTCGAGGCGTCCACTTCTGCCTCGGTGCTGCACTCTCCCGTCTCGAAGGCAAGGTCGCAGCAGAAGAACTCGCCAAGCGAATCGGCTCGTTCGAACTTGCCGAGACGAACGACTATGGCTATCACCCGAGCTTTATGCTGCGAGGCCTTATGAAGCTCGACGTACACGTCACGCCAGCCTGATGGCTGACGCATCACAATCGAATCAACTCGCCGGCAAGATCTGTGTCGTCACGGGTTCCACTCGCGGTATCGGCCGGGGCACGGCCGTTGCGCTGGGAGAACAAGGAGCGACCGTGTACATCACGGGTCGCACCTCTGGTGACAGCGATGCCGAGGCTCGGACCATCGAAGGCTCCGCCGCAGCCGTCGAAGCTGCTGGTGGTGTCGGGATCCCCGTCCAGGCCGACCACGGCGACGACGCCCAGATCGAGGCGCTCTTCGCGCGGGTCCGCGACGACCACGGCAAGATCGACCTGCTGGTCAACAACGTCTACAAGATCCCGAACCCGCCCGCGTGGGGCGGTGGCTTCTGGGACCACCCGATTTCGATCTGGGACGACCAAGTCGGCATCGGTCTGCGAGCGCACTACGTGGCGTCGTGGCACGCCGCACCGCTGATCTTCGAAGCGGGCGCTGGCGCCGCGATCGTGAACGTGTCGTCGCCGGGTGGCGAGTCGTACCACTTCTCGTCGTCCTATGGCGCAGGCAAGGCCGGCCTCGACCGCCTCACCGCGGACATGGCCATCGAGCTCGAGCCCAAGGGCGTCGCCGCAATCACGCTGTATCCCGGATCGGTGGCGACCGAGTTCATCCTCGAAGCGCGCGGCGAAGCGCCCGAGGCGCAGACCCCACTGTTGGTCGGACGCTCGGTCGCTGCCGTCGTGCAAGCTGACGATCTGATGAGTCGCTCCGGATCGATCCAATGGGTCGAAGACCTTGTCGACGAGTTCGGTCTCGTTGACGAAAACGGCAACCAGCCGCCGGGCTATGCCCGTCGAGCCCGCTGATGCCACGCCTTGGTCGCCCAGCGGCGGCGAATGCCCAAGAGACACGCCAACGCATCCTTGATTCGGCGCGCAAGCTCTTCGCCGACAAGGGCTACGACGGCACGAGCAACCGAGCGCTCGCTGACGCAGTCGGGCTCACGACTGGAGCGCTCTATCACTACTTCGACCGCAAGCTCGACCTGTACCTCGAGGTCTACGAGGACACGCAACGCCATGTCTACGACAACCTCGAAGCGGCGGTCGCGGACACGTTCATCGACTCGCTCCGTGGCGTGCTCGAAGCAGCCCACGGCCTGAACAACGACGACCCGAGCTTGGCCCAGTTCCTGGGAAGTTGCCGCGTCGATGTGCAACGTCATGCGGAGCTTGGCGAAGTTTTCGCCACGCTCGACCACACTCGCCAGAACGACTTCTTCGCCGGGCTGGTCCGGCTTGGCGTCAAGACCGGCGAACTCGATGCTGGCGACGGTGCCCGCACGGCAGCGTTGCTTCGGACCGTGACGATCGGCCTGGTTGACGGGGTGTCGGGCAGCCAAGCGCGTCATCGCGAGGCCGTTGACGGAATCATCCAACTCTTCGAAGGAAAGCTCGTACGCCCGCCAGCCACCTAGGGCCGGGGGACAACACATAGGGGGAAATTAGCGATGCCGGGACCACTCGACGGCTACACCGTGCTCGATCTGTCGCAGGTCGTGTCGGGGCCACTTGCTGCGATGTTGTTCGCCGACCAAGGCGCCGATGTCATCAAGGTGGAACCACTCGTCGGCATGGGTGACATGACCCGGCTACCAGCCTTTGAAAAGGGTGGTCTGTCCGCGTTCTACCTGAACAACAACCGAGGCAAGCGCTCGATCGGCGTCGATGTGACAACCGACGACGGCAAGGCCGTGCTCTTCGAACTCGCCAGCCAGGTCGACATCGTCATCCAGAACTTCCGGCCCGGCGCGGTCGAACGCATGGGCATTGGCTACGACGCCGTCAGCGCCGCGAACCCCGGTGTCGTGTATTGCTCGATCAGCGGCTTCGGTCCGACCGGTCCGTACTCGGATCGCCCGGTGCTCGATCCGGTGATCCAGGGACTGACCGGCATGGTCAGCCGCCAGCTCAACCCCGAGGTGCCGTTCCCGGATCTCGTCCGCAACTTGATTGCCGACAAGTCAACGGCGCTGACCGTGACCCAGGCCATCACGGCTGCACTGTTGGTCAAAGAGAAGACCGGCGCCGGTCAACACGTCGAAGTCCCGATGCTCGACTCG
>CALDGN010000016.1 GCA_937942965.1 uncultured Acidimicrobiales bacterium
CGAGCTTCCCGAGCGCGGCGCCATCTATCGAGCGTCCGAAGGACTGCTCTATCTCCAAGGGCCGGTGACGGCCGAAGAAGCCACCGTGCTCGAAACCCGAGCGATCGAAGTACTCGGCCCGGATCGGGTCGTCAACGAGTACGTCATCCGCGACGATGCACCGCCTGTCACCGAAGGCAATGTGCGCGTCGAACAAGCGGTGCTGTTCCAAACCGGCTCCGCCGCAATCGCCGACGACTTTGTGCCGACGCTCGAACTCGGCGTGCTTGTACTCAACCTGAACCCGCAGGTCACGATGATCGTCGAAGGTCACACCGACGACGTCGGCAGCGAGGCCATCAACCAGGCGCTCTCCGAAGAACGAGCGCAAGCCGTGATCGAGTACCTCGTGAGCCGAGGCGTGGACCGAGAGCGTCTGGTGCCGATCGGGCTCGGTGAGACCGAGCCCATCGGGGACAACACGACCGAGCTCGGCCGCCAGCTCAACCGTCGGATCGAAGTCGACCTGGTCGACCTGTTGTCGCCCCGACCCGACGAGGGCTAGCTACCGCGTCAGCTGCGGAGCGTCTGACCGGCGAACGCACCGGTGTGTTCGCCATGGTCCATGAAGACCTCGCCGTTGACGATCGTGTAGTCGTACCCCGATGCGCCTTGGATGTAGCGGCCGGCGCCATTCGGGAAGTCGAAGACGTACTCGGGCTGTGGCAGCGAGAGATTCTCGAAGTCGATCACATTGACGTCGGCATGGTTGCCTTCGATGAGGCGACCGCGCCCGGAGATCCCAAACAGGTCAGCGGTGTCGCTCGTCAGGCGCCGCACGGCTTCTTCGAGCGTCCAACGCTCGCGTTCACGCACCCAGTAGGTCAGGTAGAAGGTCGGTTGACTCGAGTCCATGATCTGGCCCACGTGAGCGCCAGCGTCGGCCAGGCCGAGGGTGATCATCGGGTCGTCGAGCATCGATTGCACGGCGTCGAGGCTCTGGTTCAGGATCGGGTGGTTGAGGTTGACCTGCGCGTCGGTGGCCAGGCAGCGATCGATGAAGACCTCGGCCGGCGTCTTGCCCGACTGGGCGGCGAGCATCGCCAGGTTGTCGGTGTCCGCGCAGTCGTAGCGAGCGTCGCCGTCGGGCAGGATCCACATGCTCTCGGCCGGCGCACGCATGTCGGCCTCGGCCAGCTGCGACCGCAGTGAGTCGTCACGCAGCGCTGCGAGCCGCTCGCTCGGTGCCATCGACATGACCTGTTTCCACGCGGCGTTACGGAACGGCACACGGTTCAACAGGTTGTAGATCACGCCGATGCCGCGACAGGTCGTCTGCGGACGGATCGTGGCACCGGTGTCGTTCTGCTCATGCGCCATGTCGACGACTCGCTGGTAGAGCTCGGGGCGACGATCGCTCGACACGAGGCCGAAGCTCACGGGTCGTCCGGTGCGACGCGAGATCTCGCCGAGAACTGCGATCTCGGCTTGTGTCTTGGGCAGATGTTCCTCGCGGTCGCGTTCGCCGAGGCGGGCAGCGGCCTCGAAGATGCCTTTGCCGTGTTGACCCAACACATCGCCGAACGCGAGCAGTTCGTTGTCGTCGGCGAACGTGCCCGGAACTTGGCGACCGTCGGGGACGACATGCAGCAAGGTCCGCGACGTCGAGAACCCGAGCGCACCCGAGGTCATCGCTTCGTCGACCAACGCGGCCATCGCCTGGACGTCTTCGGGCGATGAAGGCGTCTCGTCCATGCCCCGCTCGCCCATCGCGGCGAGCCGCACCGCGCAGTGGCCGACCATGCCACCGACATTGATGCCCTTGTCGGTGCGGTCGACCCAGTCCAGGTATTCGCCGTAGCTGCTCCAGTCCCACGGCATGCCTTCGAGAATGGCGCGGCGCGGAATGTCTTCGACGCTTTCCATCATCTCCGCGAGGAAGTCAGCACCGCCAGGCGCGACGGGAGCGAACGTGACACCGCAGTTGCCGAGTACGGCGCTCGTGATGCCATGCCAGCAGCTCGATGTCTGGATGGGGTCCCACGCGATCTGGGCATCGAGGTGCGTGTGAATGTCGACGAACCCTGGGGTGACGATGCGTCCTTCGGCATCGATCTCACGCGTGCCCGTGTCGCCAACTTTGTCGGCGACTTCGGTGATCACACCGTCGGTGATCGCGATCTCGCCCGGTTGCGGAGGCGCACCCGTCCCGTCGACGATCGTGCCGTTGCGGATGACGATGTCCGGCGTACTCATGGGCGGTCTCCTCGTTCAGCCTTGTTCCGTGGCTCTATCGAGTTTGGCCGAGAGCGGGATCGGAGTGAAAGTCGGCTCAGCTCAGAACGGCGCCGAGCACAACGATGCCATCTCGCACTGCCGGGTCCCCATGTTCGTTCAGAACGTCGAATGGCACAGCCGTCGATCCATCGTCGAGGCCGACGCCAGGCCACACATGCACGCTGATCGTCGAGGGCAATTCGACCATGGCGGCGAAGCGGCCGACGATCCTTCTGACGGTCGTCGGATCCGCATCGGCTCGCAGGTCGACCACCGCCGAAACGCCGTGGGCGAGGTTGGCGGTGCCGTGCAAAATGATGTCCGGCAACCGCGATGCCAGCGCGACGGCACGGTCGGTATGGATGGGGTTCCAGATGCGAGCGCACTCGGTATAGGTGTGCGCGTCGCCGGCGAGAATCTCGACGGTGCGGACCTCGGGCGCGCCGATGCGTTCCACATCGAGCAGCTGTGGCGGGTCCGGGTCAGGCACGTCCTCGCCGTCGACGTCACAGCCGAGATAGATGCCGTTCTGCGTCGTCGTCGCGACCGGCAGGCCGTTTGCATCGACGGTCGTCAACCGGATCGAAGACATCGCACCCGGGCTCTTTGCGACCATGCCGACGAACTCGAGCGAGGTCGTCAGCACGTCGCCGGGACGGATCAGCCGGTGGATCTGCGTGTCGTGGGTCGCATGCACCGAGGTCAAAACTTCGGCCGGTGAGACGCCCGCTGCTTCGGACGCATCACGACTTGAGACGATGACGGGCCACTCCGGACAGACCGCAAACACCGGGTGTGCAACGACACCATCAGGGCGGGTCGTATCGAGATACACGGGCGAGTGATCACGAATCGCGGCCGCGTACGCCATCGTCCAGCGCGCATCAACCCGATGTTCCATCGGCTCGACGCGGAGCCCGACCAGAGAAGTAGGGATAGACATCTAATCGATCCACCGTTCGATCGTGGCTTGGACGGAGCCGCTCGACTGCAGGTCGGCGAGCGCGCCGTTGATGCGTTCA
>CALDGN010000017.1 GCA_937942965.1 uncultured Acidimicrobiales bacterium
GGCATCGGCATGTTGCACGGCGTCGGCATCGAAAGCCCGACCCAGATCGCGATCTTCGTCGCGTCAACCGCGGCGGTCGGCCAAGGCGCCGGTCTTGGCTTGCTCGTCGCCTGGTGTGTCGGCCTTGTCGTCGCCAATGCCGGCCTCGCCATCGCTGCGGGCCGAGGACTGCTGAACCCCGACCGCAACGCCAAGCTCTATCGAGTGCTCGCCGTCGTCGTTGCACTCGCCAGCATTGCGCTCGGCGTCTACTACATCGGTTGGGCGTAGCCAGAAGCGCTGGGACCCGAGCGCGGTCCCGTCAGCGCGACCTCGCCAGCGCCTGCTCGTAGGCTGATCAGCGATGAGCGAGCATGCGATCACCGATGCGGCGATCGATGCCGTGACGGCGAACACGGCTCGGGCGCTGCTGCGGCTCCAGGCTGAAACGGCGAGCCGGGCGCTCGCCGAGTTGCTGGTGATGCGTTACCAGTCGCTCAACGCCGAGCAGAAGGTCACGTTCTTCCGGGTGCTCCTCGACGAGTTCGGCGCTGATCGAGCAGCCGTCGACGCAGCCATCACGGCCTATCAAGACGACCCGACCGAGACGAATACGGTTGCCCTTGCCGAGGCAGCCGACTCGAATCGCCTGACGTTGTTCCGAGCCCTGAACACTGCAGCTGGTGGCATCGAAGTCCTGCTCGACATGCGGACCGAGCTCCTGGCCCGACGACGCACGCATCCCGAGCTCGCACCGGTCGAACGCGACCTCAAGTACCTGCTCAACTCGTGGTTCAACCGAGGGTTCCTCCGGCTTGAGCAGCTCGATTGGCAGACACCCGCACACATCCTCGAGAGCCTGATCCGCTACGAAGCCGTCCATGAGATCCGCGGCTGGGATGACCTGCGCCGTCGACTCGCTCCGGACCGGCGCAGCTTCGGCTTCTTCCACCCGGCGCTGCCCGACGAGCCGATCATCTTCGTGGAGGTCGCGCTCGTCAAAGGGCTGGCCGAGTCCATCCAAGATGTCATCGACGCACCGACGCCAGAGACAATGCCAGCCGATGTCGACACGGCGATCTTCTACTCGATCACGAACTGCCAGACGGGCCTGCGCGGTATCTCGTTCGGCAGCTTCTTGATCAAGCAAGTCAGCGAACGGCTCTCCGCCGAGCTTCCTCAGCTCACGACCTTTTCGACGCTGTCGCCAATTCCTGGATTCTCGGCCTGGTTGCTCGAACACCACGGCGACATCGACACGACCGACCAGCACAAGATGGAATCCATCTGCGCCGAGTACTTGGTCGGCGAGCGCCGTCGCGGATTGCCCCTCGACCCCGTCGCCCGCTTCCATCTTCGCAACGGTGCGTGCATCGAACGGATCAACTGGATGGGCGACACGAGCGACAAGGGCATGGGCGAATCACATGGCCTGCTCGTCAACTATCTGTACTCGGGCCAGGACCTGGGCGAGAACCACGACGCACTCACGCTCGACGGCGTCGTCACGGCATCGCCGAACGTGCTCGGCATGGTCGGCACGTCGGTTCCCTCGACGCGCTACCGAGTGCGCGGACCAGCCGGTCACTAAGCCCGTCCGCCACGTTGGCCAGATCCAACTTTCGGACCTGTTCATGATCGACGGGAAGGTCCGATAGAGACGCGGGGTTTCGTTTCCATCGCTTCCCCTACCCTCCAATTGACATTCACTCTGCCGGGGAAGCGAGAAGGACGTACTCATGACTCGTAACGCGAAACTCGGTATCGGCGCCATCGTCGGATTGGCCATCGCCGCATTCTTGGCCTTCGGTGTGTTCGGTATCCATACGGCGTTCATCGACGACGAGGTCAGCGAGGCCAACCCGTTCGCGGATATCGACACCGACATGGCGCTGGCATTCGACGACATGGAAGAACAGATGGAGTCGGGCGAAATCGTCGTCGAAGAGCGGGTCGAAACGACCGCCGCTGTCGCCGCGATGCCCGACATGCCCGAGTCGGACATGGCCGACGAAGAGATGGCCGAAGAAGAAGCGGCCGATGAGGAAGCGGCCGAGGAAGAAGAGCCGGCTGCTCCCGCCGTTCCCGAGATCCGCACGATCGCCACGAACAACGGCGAGCTCGTCGATCACGGCCACCAAGGCGACGGCACCGCCAACGTCATCACTGATGGCACCCGCACCTTCTTGCGCTTCGAAGACGACTTCGACATCGACAACGGCCCCGACCTCAACGTGTACCTGGTCCGTGGTGTCGATGCCGACGGTCCAGCCGGCGCATTCGACGATGACTTCATCGACCTCGGCGACCTCAAGGGCAACGTCGGTGCCCAGAACTACGAGATCCCCGAAGGCGTCGACATCAGCGAATACAACACCGTCGTGATCTGGTGCGTGCGCTTCGGCGTCGCATTCAACGCCGCCAACCTGGCCTAACGCAGGCTCGGGTTAGGGCAGCACGTTGGGGTGACGTGACTCAATATCCACCAGCGTCGCCAACCCGATGCGCCCATGCGCCAACAAGTGATTGACGAGACCCTCGAGGGTTTCGGTGTTGCGAACCCCGGCTGACTTCAGCCGGGATCGCACGCGTTGCAGCGTGTTGTCGATCGTCTTCTCGGAGACGCCCCACAGCTGGGCCACCACGGCATAGGTGAGCAGCGCGTTGGACCGCCCCCGGAGCCGATCGAGCGCAAAGGTCGT
>CALDGN010000018.1 GCA_937942965.1 uncultured Acidimicrobiales bacterium
GCAACAGCAGCAAGCTGCATACGAGTTCGAAGACGCTGGCCTCGGCGAAGGCGCCAGCTGCGGTGCCACCGTCAACGAAGACCGCTTGCCCCGCCAGACCGTTTCGGCAGGCCAATACTCCGAAGGCTCAGTGATCTATCAGACCGGCTTCGACGGTGACGCCAACGCTCTGATCCTGTCCGGCAAGTGGACCGAAACCGGTGGCGAGCTCCAGCAGCTTCTGGACTGCGGCTACGACTACACCGCACTGCTGCGCACGCCACAGGTCGAGTACTTCCGCTTCGAGACTCGCCTGCGGGCCCTCGAAGGCGCCAACGGCGGCGGCATCGTGTTCAACCAGTCGAGCGAACACACCCGCTCTGGAGCCATGATCGTCGACCTGGCAGCGAGCGGCACGTCGCTCCGCTGGGGCCAGTACGACAGCGCTGGCTACTACCGCCACATCGGCAGTGCCGAGGTGCACACCTTCGGCACCAACACGATCGCCGTCGAGGTCCGTGGCACGGAGATCGACATCTTCTTCAACGGCTCCAAGGTCGGAGCAACGACGACCGACCAGCCCGGCGGTTATGTCGGGCTCGTCACGACTCGCTCCAAAGTCGCCTTCACCGGCGCCGTGCTGACTGCCCTGGCGCCGAACTAACCCTGCAATCCGCGAACTCCGGGGCCGCCCGCCACTTCGACCGCTTCGCCGGTCGGGGTTGGCGGGCGAGTCGCGTTTTGGGTCAGTCGACGGCGGTGACCTTGACCTCGGCGAGGCCGTCAGGCATAGCGAGCTCGGTGCAGCCGATCGCCGTCCACGCAGGCCACGGCTCAGACATCGCCGCATCGCGTGCAGCCATGAAGGTGCCAAGGTGCTTCGACATGTCGACGTGGAAGGTCGTCATCTCGACGATCTTGTCGAGCGAAGAGCCCGCAGCCTCGAGAACCGCAGCAAGCTGGGTGAAGGCGTCGGCGAACTGGGCCTCGGGTTCCTTGCCCGCGCCGATCACGCCCGAGACGTACACCGTCGAGCCGACTCGATACGCCGGAGCAAAGTGGAAGCGCTCATAGGTGGCTTCGCTGCCGGCTGGGATGACAGGGCCGCGTTGGGTGGTGTTGTCCATGTCCCGTTCCTAGCGCATAGGTGCGGCCCGGGCACAAGGTGCCGCAGCAATGATCTCCGAAGACGACTAACTTCAGACCCTCAGACCTGGGGGAGCAGCGTTGGACAGTGTTTACAACGTCATCGAGTTGATCGGTACGAGCAGCGACTCGTGGGAACAGGCGGCGACGAACGCCGTCACCGAAGCCAGCCGCACGCTCAGCGATCTTCGAGTCGCCGAGGTCATCGAGCAGGACATGGTGATCGAGAACGGCCAGGTCGTGCTGTTCCGCAGCAAGGTCCGGCTGTCCTTCAAGCACGATTCCGATGGCTGAGAGGCCTTCGGGTCGAGCACACGATGGGCCGACTGCCGGCTTGGTCGATGGCCAAGTCGACAAAGTTGTCCGCATCGTCGCGACGTCATCGACGTCGTGGGAAGACGCGGCTCGTAATGCCGTACACGAGGCCGCCAAGACGGTTCACGACCTGCGTTATGCCCGTGTGTCCGAGCAAGACCTCGCCCTGCACAACGGCACGCCCCAGTTCCGGATCAAGGTCGAGTTGGCTTTTCAGCTCGACCGCAACCGCGTCGACGCTCGGGGGCTCGGGATTCGGGTGCGCCGGGTGCTTGTGGTCGCGAACAAGACGCTTGCTGGCGACCGGCTGCTCGCGGTCGTGCGCAAGCGGCTTGACGAGATGCCAACCGAGTTTCACGTGCTGGTGCCCCAGCCATCGCCGACGTCAGTATTCGTCGACCCGGCGACGGGGCTGAGCGACCCAAGTTCTCAACGTGCTCATCTCGAGAGCCGCACGATTGCCCGGGCCGAAGCCGAAGAGCGACTGGCGTCATTCCGGGCGCTCTTCGCTGGCTTCGACACGGTCATGACCGGCGAGGTCGCCCTTGGTGACCCAGTGGTTGCCGCACATCGCGTGATGCAGCGCTCAACGTTTGACGAGATCGTCGTGTCAACGTTGCCTGCCGGGGTCTCGAAGTGGCTCAAGCTCGACCTGCCCACCAGGCTCGGTCGCTCGTTCGACGTTCCGGTCACGTCCTTTGAGGGTCAACGGAGTTGATCGAGCGAGTTCTTCGCGTGCGATCATCTCGCTGATGGATTTTGCGCAGAGTGCCAGGTCGCAAGAGCTTGCGGAGACCTTGGCCAACTTCATCGAGGAACGGGTGCTTCCGGCCGAGACGACGTGGGTTGAGCAACGGGCCACCGATCCGGCAACGCCAGCGCCGACCGTTGATCGTCTCGCCGACGAGGCCCGGGCCCTTGGTCTCTGGAACTTGTGCGTTCGCAATCCCGACTACGGCCCCGGATTGAGCTTCGTTGACTACGCGCCGCTCGCCGAGATGATGGGGCCACACCGGCTGGCCCAGGAAGCAACCAACTGCGACGCTCCGTCAAACATCAATGCCGACGCGATGATCATCCACGGCTCGGCGGAGCAGAAGGATCAGTGGGTCCGCCCGCAATTGGCTGGCCAGATCAAGTCAGCGTTCGCGATGACCGAGCCGGCGGTCGCATCGAGCGATGCCAGCAACATCGCGACCACCGCCGAGCGAGACGGCGACCACTGGGTGATCAACGGCCGCAAGTGGTACATCAGCGGCGTGCTTCACCCTCGGTGCACATACATGATGACCGTGGCCAACACCGACCCGGACGGTCCGCGCCATGCCCGCCACACGCAGTTCATCGTCCCGGTCGACACGCCTGGCGTGTCGGTGGTGCGGAACCTTCCGAAGTTCGGCTACATCGACGACGATGGACATTGCGAGATCGTCTTCGACGATGTCCGCGTGCCCGACGATGCGGTCTTAGGTCAGGTCGGTGGCGGCTTCGGCATTGGTCAGGCTCGGCTGGGTCCTGCTCGGGTGCAGCACTGCATGCGCATCATCGGCGTAACCGAGGCGGCCCTGCAGCTCATGTGTGAGCGGGCACCGACGCGGTCGACCTTCGGAGCCGCGGTTTCAACCCGCTCGAACGTGCTCGACTGGATCGCCGAGGCGCGTATCGAGATCGACGCCGCCCGATTGATGACAATGCGCACCGCCTGGATGATGGACACGCAAGGCGACAAGGCCTCGGCGCCCTACATGTCACAGATCAAGGTCCAGGTCATGCGAACGGCGACGACCGTGATCGATCGAGCGATTCAGGTCTTCGGCGCTGCTGGCGTCTCTGACGACACGCCGCTCGCTCGCTGGTACGCCAATATGCGGGGCCTGCGGATCGCGGATGGGCCCGACGAGGTCCATCTGATGGCCGTTGCCCGGCGAGAGCTTCGCCGTTACGAGGCTGAATCGTCCCGATAGGGGCCGTACTGCAGCAACGCTCCGTCAAGCACAGCGGTTGCGTCGCCACTCCAACCGAGCGCCTCGGCCTGGGCCCGTGTGCGACGGCCCGTGACCGTGCGCAGGAAGTCGGTTGGTGTGGCTTCGAGTGTGAGCGGCGTTGAGCCGGCCGCAGGCGCCCAATCCTGCCCGTCGAGGGTGACGGTGAGCGCGGTGTCGAGTCGTTCAGCGACGCGTTCTTGCAGGAGCGGAACGTACCGCTGACAGGCGGCGAGCATGGCCTCGGTCGGCGGCTCAGTCACGCTCTCGAGCACTTCGGCGAGGTCGTGGACGTGAACGGCGAGGTCAGCCGTCAACCCGAGGGCATACAGCTCGCGTTCAGCCATGAACGCGGCAATGCCAGGACCATTCTGTTGCCACTCGTCGCAGACCTCGAGGTGGGTCATGTCGATCCGCTCGCTGACCTGGCGTGCGGTCATCTCATCGGTGCCGAGCGGTGGCTGGACCCCGGCGAGCAGGTCGGCGACGAGCCCGGCCACATGCGCCACGACGTCTTTGGCGGACCACCCGGGGCATGACGGAATCATGGTCGCTGCCGCGTCGGCCGAGAGCGAGCGCATCTCGGCGCACAGCTGATCGCGAGCGGCGGCGTACACAGCGGCAGGTGGTGTCGATGCAGGCGTAGATGCGGGCGTGGTCATGGTCGAACAATACGCTTCCGAAGTGAACGCACCCCGGTCGACCTCGCAGGCGCCAGACGGCCAGGTCGATTCCCCGCAGGCGTGGCGGGTCGCGATCGCCTCGTCGGCCGTCGTCGCCGTCTCGTTTGGCACGGTCTATACCTTCGGCGCGTTCTTCGATGCGATGGCTGACGAGTTCGATAGCGGTCTTGGCGCGACCTCGATCGTGTTCGGGATCACGGCGTTTCTGTTCTTCGGCACCGGCGCCGCATCGGGGTTTCTCGCTGACCGCTTCGGAGCCCGCCCGCTGGTGTGGGTCGGGGGAGCGATGTTCGCGATCGGCCTCTTCTTGACGTCACGAGTCGATGCGCTCTGGCAGGGCTACCTGACGTATGGGATCGGGGCCGGGCTGGGCGGTGGGCTGTTCGTCGCACCCGTGTTCGCCATGGTCGCTGGCTGGTTTGACCGCCATCGCGGGATCGCCCAAGGCATCGTGGCCACCGGATCCGGGATCGGCACGCTGATTCTCTTGCCGCTGGCGGAACGCCTGATCGACGACACGGGTTGGCGCGACACCTATGTCGTGCTCGCAGCCGTCTCTGCCGTCACGTTCCTTGTCGGTGGATTCTTCTTGGCTCGACCACCAGTGGAACCTGTCGAGGTGCCCATGGCGCACCTGAAGCGGACGTTGCGCACGCCGGCCTTTCGACGCTTCGGGATCTGCGGAGCGCTGCAGTCCGGGTCGATGCTGTCGGCCTTTGCGTTCATCGTGCCCTTTGCCGACGATCAAGGAGTCTCGTCGTCAACGGCGGCCCTCCTCGTTGGCCTCATCGGCGCGTCGTCGATCGTTGGCCGGCTGGTGCTCACGGGGTTCTCGAGCCGAGTCGGGCCGGTGCGCATGCTGCAGATGGCGTTTCTGGTGCAACCGGTCGCATTCGTCATCTGGCTGTCTGCCGGATCGAGCGTGACGCTCCTGGTGCTGTTCGTGCTGGTGCTCGGGGTGGCCTATGGCGGCTATGTCGCGTTGGTCCCGCTGGTCGCTGCGCACCTTTTCGGTGTGCGAGGGCTCGGCGCGATTATGGGATGGGGTTTCCTTGCCGGCGGCGTCGGCAGCCTGATCGTTCCACCAGTCGTCGGCTTTGCCGGTGACGCCGTCGATGGGCAAGCCCTACCGATTCTGATGATCGCGGCGGTGTCGGCGCTCGGAGCCGCCCTGTCACTCGGACTGCAGCTGGATCCGATCGAGACCTGAACGAGCTGAGGCCGGCTTAGGCGAAGAAGTTGTTCACCGGGTTGTAGATCACCACGGTGTGCAGGTCGCTGCCGTTCGCATCGACGAGCGAGGTCGAGCCGCCGTGCAAGGCGAGTGCGACTTCGACCTCGCCTCGTACATCAGCGGGGATCTGCATGGAGAAGGCGTTGTTCTCGTCGACCGTGGTCGAGCCGACGATCTTGCGACCGAGCTTGGCGGTGACGAGGGCGGCGACCGGGTGATGGAGAGCGTCGTGGGAGACCATCATGATCTCGCCGTCCAGGCGCACGGTTTCGGTGTCCGAGTCGATATTGCTGCCCTCGAACCGGGTCGTGTCGGGACGCAGCAGCATGTAAGAAACGAACACGAGCGCTGCCAGCGCAACAAGGAGTGCCAGGATCATCAGCATCGGGTGACCTCCGGGGTCGTGCCCGCCACCGGGCGTTGTCAGACTAGGTCACGAGTCGTCCGCACACAGGTCGCTCACAAGCCGCGACCAAGCGGCTACCACCACTTGGTTTCGTTGCCAGTGTCGAGGATCGGGATATCGCCCATTGCGTCGGCGGCGACGAGACCGGCTTCGAGTTCACGGATGCGGCCGACGATGCGCTCATAGTCATCTTCATAGAACGGACGATTTGAGAGTTTCGGCCAATCAAAGCGTTGCCGCTCCGGTGAGCCGGTACCGAGATAGTCGGTTCTCGCTGCCTTGTTCGATTGGACGAGTTTGCGAAGTTCGTGTCGAAGCAGCAGTAGCTCATCGAGGGCTGCTGGCACATCGAAAGCCGCCTGGGCAGCGGAGGCTCGAACATCATCGAGCTCGCAACGGAGCCGAGCGACCTCGTCGGAGTCTTCGGCCGCGACGGCCGCATCGATCGCGGCGCGAAGCTGTTGGGACCGGGCAAAGAGGTCGTCGGCGTCCATCAACGCATGGTAGGTCCGACCGCAAGCGGGCAGCGAGGACCCTCCAACCCGGCGCAATCTTTCAACCTCAAGTTCAGGTTGAATGTTTGCTGGTTCGCGTGGCGTGGGCCGAATAGCCCTGCGCCACTGAGCTGGGACCGGCGTCAGGCGCCTGTGGAGTGCATCAGAACAGCCGCATACAACAGGAAAGACACTGTTGTTCGGACGTTTGGCGGCCTCCGGGCGCGAAACCCCCCAGACGTCCCATCAAGCTCCGCTCATGGAGGCCGAGTTGGTGTGTGATGTCAACGTTGGCGGGCCCCACCAAGGGGGCTGAGAAAACTGCAGATGCCTCCGAGCAGTGGGAGGCGCGCCCCGGGCTCGCGCGCGCCCTGCGCTTCGGCATCTTCGCCGCACCGCTGCTTGTCTCAATCCTGTTCACCTGGATGGCTGGCCGGATCGCACCGCCGGAATCGCTTGGCATGAATCGCTGGGTTTGGATCGGGTGCGTCTTCGTG
>CALDGN010000019.1 GCA_937942965.1 uncultured Acidimicrobiales bacterium
AAAGTCGGTTCCTGGCGTCGCGGCGATGCCGAGTTGATCGAGCCAATCAGCGCAGAGCTTCTGGCTGTCGTCGGTCACGTGCGAGACGTCGGCATAGACATAGAACGCACCCTGCGCCGGGGCGAGCCGGTCCAGGCCGACCGTCGGCAACCCGTCGAGCAGCACACGCCGGTTCCGCTCATAGCGCACGAGGTGCGTTTCCAGCTCGTCGTGGCAGTCGAACGCAGCAACCGCTGCGTGCTGAGAAAGGCTGGCCGGAGCCAAGAGCAGGTTCGAGGCGAACCGCATGACCGCCGCAACCATGTGCTCGGGCACGACGACCCAACCAAGCCTCCAGCCAGTCATCGAGAAGTACTTCGAGAAGCTGTTGACGACGATCAAGTCTTGGCTGTGCGCCAGCGCAGTGCCCGCAGAACCCTCATAGGTCAGCCCGTGATAGATCTCGTCGGACACGACGGTCACTCCGTGCTGGTCGCACCACGCAACGACCTCGCCGAGCAGCTCGTCGCTCAGCATCGTGCCGGTCGGATTCGATGGGCTCGTCACGATGAGCCCATCGATGTCGCCGAGCGCTTCGAGAGATGCGATCGTCGGTTGAAAGTTGTCCTCGAGCGTCGTCATCAGCGGCACGACCTCGACGCCGATCGCTTCGAGCGCATTGCGGTAGCACGGGTAGCCGGGCACCGTCACAGCGACTCGTTGACCGATATCGAATACGGCGAGAAACGCGAGCGTGAAGCCGCCCGAGGCGCCCGCCGTGACGACGACGTGCTCGGGATCGACATCGACCCCGTACCAATGGTCGTAGTGCCCGGCGATCTTGTGGCGTAGTTCGACGATGCCCTGGGAGCTCGTGTAGCCAAGCCGATCCGTGTCGAGCGTGCGGTGGGCGGCCTCGACGACACCTCCGGGTGCCGCAGTGGCGGGTTGGCCGACCTCGAGACGAACGACTTCGGCGCCGGTGGCCGCCCGTCGCTCGGCTTGATCGAAGACCTCCATCACGTGGAAGGGCGCGATGTCAGAACGGCGGGACAGAGGAATCGGCATGGTCAGCGGCGCCGGCGGTTGCGGCGTTGGGGTCGGGGTTGGTGCTTGCGTCGTTCGAGCTCGATCGCTTGCTCGGCGAGTTCTTGCCACAGCAGCTGGTAGCGGGACAGCCGCATCGGGTTGATGTCGCCGGACTCGACGGCACTCGTGACCGCGCACCCGGGCTCGCTTCGATGGGTGCAATCTCGGAAACGGCAATCCACGGCCAACGCAGCGATATCGGCGAAGACCTCGTCAAGGGCGACGTCGGCGGCCCACAATCCAATCGCACGAATGCCCGGCGTATCGATCACGACGCCACCTGCGGGAAGCTCGATGAGCTCACGCACCGTCGTCGTATGGCGGCCACGTCGATCCGATTCGCGGACGTCGGCCGTCTCGGCGATCTCTTCTCCGATGAGCGCATTGACGAGTGACGATTTACCGACGCCCGACGGACCGATAAAGACGAGCGTCTCGCCATCAGCGATGTACTCGCCGACCTCGCTCACGCCGGACCCATCGATGATGCTGGTCCGAATCACCGGTGCGATCTCGTCGAGCCACCCCATCTCATCTTGGGCGTCTGCCAGATCCTGCTTCGTCAAGATGATGAGCGGATCTGCGCCACTGTCGATTGCCAAGACCAAGAATCGTTCGATGCGGGCTTCGTTCGCAGGCAGGTCGAGGCCGTGGACCACGGCGACTCGGTCGACGTTCGCGACCAACACTTGATCGGTGATCTGCTCGGCGGGGTCACGGCGCACGATCGAGGTGCGCCGCTCCAACACGTGCTCGACGACCAGACCCAGTTCTTCGTCGTCGCGCACGGTCACCCAATCACCCGTCACCGGAGCAACGACGGCCTGGGCGCGCTGCGAGTCACTCAGCACCCGAAGATCGTCGTCGTCGGTGAGCACGACGACCTCGCCGCGGTCGACTCGGCCGACGCGGCCAAGAACAACCGATGCTGCATCGTCGAGCGCCTCGAACTCGGCTCGACGGGCGTCGTCGAGGCCGATGTCGGCGAGACGGGACATGCTCTGAGACTACAGACTGGCCTGCGTAGCGAATGCGCCGAATGGCTCACGGACGACGGGAAGCGATCAACTGTCGGCCGGGTTCCCCTTCTGCGTCCTTAAGCACTTGTTTCGTGGTTGCGCACCCCGAGCCCATTGGCCGAGGGCGATACTGGAACGGCGAGGTATCTCCGATGAACGACAACTCTTCTTCTGCCCCAGAAACGCCAGCCGCCGCGGTCGATGAACGTCAGCCGCTTGATGATCACTTGCCTGAGGCGGACCACCTGCTCGAGGATCAACAGCCCAGCGACGTGCCGCGCTCGCTCGCAGCGGTCGCCGGTGTGCTCAGTGCTGGCATCGCACTTGGCGTTGGCGAACTGCTGTCGGGACTGAGCAAGCAGATTCCTTCGCTCGTTGCCCGCGTCGGCGACATCGTGATCAACAACGTGCCCGGCTCGATCGAGCGCTGGGCGATCTCGACGCTCGGCGAGAACGACAAGCCGGCACTCGTCATCGGCATCACCGTCATCTCGCTACTGATCGGCGCAGCGACCGGCATCGCTGCCAGCCGCCGTTTCCGTGCTGCTTGGACTGTCTTTGGCATGTTCGGCCTCATCGGAGCACTTGCCGCAGGATCCGACCCGCAGCGTTCGGTCGTCCTCGGCTGGATGTCCGCAGTGATCTCGGCTGCAGCTGGCCTCGCTGCCCTTTTCTTGCTGCTGCGTTCGGCGCGTTCCACCTTCCTTGAGATGTCGTCGGCGACCGACGGCGACGACGGGGCAATCGTCCAGCGGGCGCCGAGCCGCCGCACGTTCGTCAGTGCTGCGACGGCAGCTGCGGCCGTTGGTGTCGCCGCTCCCGTACTCGGCGGAGCGCTGCGTCGCCGCCAGGCCCAAGCCACCGAGGCCGACCGAGAGCTCGTCGCAACGGCGCTCGAAGACGTCACGCCAGCACCGACTGCGACACCCGATGCTGGGACCGAACCTGACCTCGCCGGCTCCGCTCCCCCTGCGTCGATCGGCGTCAACCTCGACAGCATCGAAGGCATCACGCCCGTCGTTGTCCCGAACGATGACTTCTACCGCATCGACACGGCACTTGTCGTGCCCCAGCTCGACGTCGAGACCTGGTCGATGAAGATCACCGGCATGGTCGACAACGAGCTCGAGTTCACGTTCGATGACCTGCTCGCCATGGACCCCGTCGAGGAGTACGTGACGCTCTCGTGCGTCTCGAACCGGGTTGGCGGCGACCTTGTGGGCAACGCCCGCTGGCTCGGCGTGCCGATCAAGAAGCTCCTCGACATGGCTGGTGTACAGCCTGGCGCGACCCAGATCGTCGGGCGTTCAGTCGACGGCTGGACCGGCGGCTTCCCGACCGCGTATCTCGACGACCCGAACCGGGTCGCGCTGGTCGCCCTCGCCCAGAACGGCGAGCCGCTTCCGGTCGAACACGGCTTCCCCGCTCGCCTCGTCGTCGCTGGCCTCTATGGCTACGTCTCGGCCACTAAGTGGCTCCAAGAGATCGAACTCACCACGCTCGACGGTTTCGACGGCTACTGGATTCCCCGTGGCTGGTCGAAGCTCGGGCCGATCAAGACGCAGTCTCGCGTCGACGTACCCAACACCAACGCCAGGCTCACGGCCGGCACCCAACCGATCGCAGGTGTCGCCTGGGCCCCCGATCGCGGCATCGACAAGGTCGAAGTCCAGATCGCCGAGATCATCGACAACGAGCCCGTGCCCGGTGAGTGGATCGAAGCCGAGCTCTCGGCCGACGTCACCGACAACGCCTGGCGCCAATGGCACATCGCCTGGGACGCCCCTGCTGGCGATCACCTCATTCGTGTCCGTGCCACCGACGGTGCGGGAGAAACCCAGACCGAGGTGCGTACCGACGTCGCCCCCGACGGGGCGACTGGCTGGCACACCATCGCCGTACGCGTGACCTGACCGGCCACGCAGAGC
>CALDGN010000020.1 GCA_937942965.1 uncultured Acidimicrobiales bacterium
GCGACCGCGATGACCACAGATCCAACTGACACAGGCGTGGATCCGACGGATCCCTTTGACCGCCAGGCACTCATCGACACGTTTGGCCCTGAGCCGGACTCGATGCTCGATGTCCTCGTACCGATCTTCCTCGGCGACGCCGCCGAACAACTCACGGGCATGCGTGACGGCCTCGACGTCTCTGACGTCGAGGCCACGCGCGCAGCGGCCCATTCGCTCAAGGGAGCGGCGGCGAGCATGGCACTGCCGGGCATCTCTGCTGCGTGTCTTGCCGTCGAAGAGGCCGCCAAGGCCAACCAGTGGTCCGAGGCGGTTGGGCTGGTCGACGAGGTGCAACGCCAGGTCGACGAGCTCGCTGCGTTCCGTCAGGTCGCCCCGTAACGACGGCTGAGTTCGACGGCGACTTCGGGTCCAGCGATCGCACGCAGCTCTGCGTGTAGCGAATCCGCGACCGGACGATCGCCCACATAGGCGGTTGCCAAGCCATCGGCTGGCTCGCGTTCCGGGCAGCACCAGCCCATGTCCTCGGCGCCGCCATCCCAGTCGTCGCGGGTCCATGGCCGCAACCGGCGGGTCCCGTCGTCGAGGTCGTCCACGACGAGCGGTGCTTGCCAACAGATTGTCGGCTTGTACTCGATCGGGTTGATGTCGTCGGCGAGTGCAGCGAGGTGTAGGGCGCAGCCTTCGCCGCCGGCGAAGCCGGGTCGGTTGAGGAAGATGCAGGCACCGTTGACCACTCGGGTGTTGTCGCGTTTCTCGTCGCGGAACACGCCTCCCTCGAGGGCTGCGTCAGCGTGCTCGAAGATCGATTCGTCGATCGACATGCCCAGGCCCGCGATGCGCATGGCTTCGTCTTCGTCGATCATCTGGGCGCCGACCGAGCAACAGCCGAGCTGGGCGTCGGGGTCGGGTTCGCGTTGGATGCCAGCGCAGCCCTGATCCCAGATACAGGTCCAGTTAGATCGCAGGAACGCTTGGTCGACCAGCCAGCGTGTCCCGTCGACAGGGTCGATGACTTCGTCGAAGCGGTCGGGTTGAGGCTGCGTCGATTCGGTCATTGCCTGAGCGTAGGTCTGTCAGCGACACTGGCCTCGTGAGTGATCCCGTCATCGAACAACTCGACACCCTTGGCGTCGACTACGAACTCGTCGAGTGCGACCCGGACTTGGCCGACACGGCCGCGTTCTGCGAGGCCTACGGCTATGCGGCCGAAGACAGCGCCAATGCGATCGTGGTCGTCGGCAAGGCCGACCCGCCGGTGTTCGCAATGTGTCTGGTGCTGGCCGACAGTCGCCTCGATGTGAACAAGGTCGTGCGCAAGCGGCTCGGTGTCCGCAAGTGTTCGTTCGCGTCGGCCGACCAAACGATCGAGCTCACGGGGATGATGATCGGTGGTGTCACGCCGTTCGGTACGACGACCGAGTTGCCGCTATGGATCGACTCGCGAGTGATGGAACGCGAGCAGCTGATCATCGGCGGTGGCAGCCGGGACCGAAAGCTGCTGGTGCCGCCGGCGACGTTGGCCGCGCACCCATTTGTCGACGTCGTCGAAGGCCTGGCCAAGACGCTTCCGCCGCCCGAATAGACGTGTCCTGAGCCAAGAGTCCCAGGTTGCAAAGAACCTCTTGACGTCGCCCATTTCCGCGGCTGTACTGCGTCCCAGCTGATCGGGCACCGCTCTCACCGGGGGGATGAGAGGTCGGTCTGCAGATCTTCCAGACATACAGGGGGAGCTGGAAGATCTGCAGCCCGGCAGCTGCAAAGACTGGCCCTGCCAGCCAGCTCAGAATGAGCTGCGTCGGGCGAGTTCGCCTGCCAAGTCGTCGAAGAGTGTGACGGCGACGAGCGCGCCGACGAGCACCATGATGGCGAGCCCGACCGTGCGTACCTGTGGGTGTTCGGCGCGTTCGGCCAGCTTGGGTGCGGCGACGTCGAGCGCGGCGAGCACGACCAGCGGCACGAACAATCCGACCATGAATGCGACGGTCGGAAGCAGCTGGCCCCACGGTCCGCTTCGGGCCGCGTTGAGGATGTCGCCAAGGTGGCGGCCGACGCACGGCACCCAGGTCCACGATGCGATCACGGCGCCGAGCACAGTGACCGCCGAGTCAGCTATGGCGTCGTTGCGCTTCCACGCCAGCCAGGCGAGCACAACAAGGAGCACGCCGCTCAGCGAATGCCAGAGCCCCGACGATTCGAGGTCCCACCAGCCGGCGAAGCGAAGCCAGGCCACGAGCGAGCCGGTAACGATCCAGACCGGCACGAGCAGGTTCCGGCGCCGACCCAGCAAGATGATGCCGAGCGCGGGGATGAGCAGCACAAGGCTGCATGCGAATCGGATGCTCTCGATGCCTTCGGCGAAGGTGCCCATGGGTGTGCGCCGCCGGTCAGGTGGCGGGGCGCGGCTCGGGCGGGTTCTCGATCAGGAAGCGGATCGTTTCTCGCAGCTCTTCGTAGCGACCCTCGCCGATGTGGTCGTAGCGGATGTCGCCGTTCTGGTCGATCACGTAGGTGCGAGGCCAGTAGTTGGTCGAGCCGGGCTGCCAGGCACGGAAGTTCTTCTTCTCCATGTCGAGGGCCTGCGGCCAGGTGACGTCGAGACGATCGAGTGCTTCTTCGATGTTGGCCAGGTCGGCCTCGAAGCTGAACTCGGGGGCGTGCACGCCGAGGATCTCGAAGTTCTCGTCGCCGAACTCTTCGTAATAGCTCTGGTTGTGCGGGATCCGGGCCTTGCAGTTGAAGCAGCCGAAGGTCCACATCTCGACCAGCAGGACTTGGCCGTTGAAGTCGTCGATCGAGGTGGCGTCGGTCTGGAGCCAGCCGTCGATATCGACCAGGTCCATCCGCGGGCCATAGTTCTCGGGTTCCTCGATTGGCTCAGGCGTTGCCGTCGGCGCCGGCTGCTCGGCTGTCTCCGCGTCAGCTGCGGCATTCGGGTCGGCTGCTTCGGTGGCCACCGCTTGCGCGGTTTCGTCGCTGCCGCCGAAGGCAACCCAGCCAATCGCGGCAATACCGCCAATGAGGATGATCGTGGCGATGATCCGGCCCATGCGATGACGATACGACAGGCCCGGTGTCGGCGACCGTCGCGCCGACCAGTGTTCTTCAGTTCGTAAGAACCATTGCCGCGCCTGGAGAACGGGCGGCGAATCCCGTGGAGGCAGCGATATCGGTAGTCTCGACACGTGCGGATCGTGTTCCGGCTCGTCGCCGGTCTTCTTCTGGGCACGCTGGCGGCAACGGCGTGCTCAGCAACTCCCGAGGTCATTGACCGGTCATCAAGCGCGGTCGAGATGGATCCCGACGCGGCTGGAGGAGTCGACGGTTCAATAGACACCGGCTCATCGACTGATGATGCATCAGGGACTGATGCAACCGACGTAGATGCGTCCGACGCAGATGCCGGGTTGGTGCCGGTCGCCGAAGAAGTCGCGTGGTCCCCGTGCGGTGAGCTGACACAGTGCGCCACCGTTGATGTTCCTGTCGATTACGACGACCTGTCGCTCGGCGAGCTGGGGATCAGCATCAGCGTGCGCCGCTCGACCGATCCAGATGAGCGCATCGGCTACTTGTTCATGAACCCCGGCGGGCCCGGCGTTTCAGGCGCCGATCTGGTCATCAATGCCGACCTGATCGGCTTCCCCCAGGAGCTGCTCGACTCGTTTGACCTCGTCGGGTTCGATCCCCGCGGTGTCGGCGGATCTGAACCGACCTTTGCGTGCGGCGTCGGCGCTGAGCAGCTCGACCTGCTGGCCCAGATCGATGAGTTGCCAGACCAACCCGAAGAGCTCGCGCTCGGAGCCCAAGCAGCCCAGCTGTGCGTCGACTCGATGGGTCCCGCCGCCGCTCGTCTCGGTTCGCAGTTCGTCGCGCAGGACATGGATCACATCCGCAAAGCGCTCGGCGCCGATCAGATCTCGTACCTGGGTTTCTCGTACGGAAGTGCGCTCGGGGCTTGGTATGCCACCCTGTTCCCGGACCGGGTGCGAGCAATGGTCGTCGATGGCGCTCGCAACCCGCTGGCCGACGCGGACTCGCTCGACGAACGGGTCCAGCTCGCCCGTGACCAGATCGGTCCGCTCGAAGCCCAGTTCGAAGCCGCGCTGGCGTCGTGTGACAGCCCGGTCTGCCCGATCTTCAACGAGGGCGACCCCGAGGGCTTCTGGTACGACACGGCTCCCAAGCTCGACCTGATCGCGCAGGCTAAGGGTGACAACCCGACGGCGATCTCGTTCGGCATCATCGGCCATCTCTACACCGAGCAGCTGTGGCCGGATCTCCATCAGGCGATCTATGACCTCAACGTCAACGACGACCCTGGCGGCTTCGTTGCGGCCATCAGCAATGCCGGTCAGGTGGACGGGCCGAGCTTTACCGGACACGTGAACTGCCTCGACCAATGGGCGCTGTTTCCCGGCGAAACTCTCGATGACATCGTGTTTGAGGAACAGCTCTATCAGGACCAGGTCGAGTCGATCATCTGGTCCGAGTTCCCGCTACTCGGTGCGTCGCGATTGCCCGAGAACGCGAGCGTCTGCCTGCACTTCGAATCGATCGATGCGCCGGCCTTCGACGGGACCTTCGACGGCGGCGACGTTCCGATCGTGGTGATCGGCAACACGTCTGATCCGATCACCCCATTCGTGCAGTCCGAACAGTTCGCCAACGACGTGCTTGCGAACGCCCGGCTCGTGCGGGTCGAGCATCCGCAGCACGTCGTGTACCCGGCGAACAGCTGCGTGAACGGCATCGTGCACGCCGCGTTGATCGATCTTGAGCTGCCAGCCGATGACACGCAGTGCGAGGCCGAGGGCCCGCCTCGGCTTATCGAGCCAGAGATGATTCCGGTCGAGATCGATGGGGGAGCGACCTCGGTGCGTCCGGCGGGCTGGCTGCAGCTGACGTCGAACATCTTCGCGCAGTCGGCGAACTCGCAGGACCCGATCACGCTCATCTTCCAACCGACGTTCGGTGCTCCCGAGGCCGCCCTCGAGGCATTTGCCGGTGAGCTCGGCGGCGCGCCGCGTCTCATCAATCGGGTCGAGTATTCGAATGGCACCTGGACGATCCAAGAGATCGTCCTCGAGGTCGATGTGCTGGTGCTGCGGGCCGCGACGCTCGAAGGCGTCGACGGCATCATCGTGATTGGTCAGTCGGCGCCTGACGACATCGAGAACCTCACCAACCAGGTGATTCTCCCGGCCGCCGAGGCGTTTCAACCGGCGGGCTGAGCAGCCCTAGCTATCCCCGGGGACGTAGGACTCGAGGATCGGGTTCAGGACCGTTTCGGTCAGCGCTTCGATGTCGCTGGTGAACGCCTGTCCGATGATGAGCACGTTGTCGCCGTTCTTCAGATAGCCGATGCGAACGCTCACGTCTTCGGGAAGGCCGGTGACGTCGGGGCCGATGATCCCGTCGTACAGGTCCCACACGTTGGCGCCGATCTCGACGTCTTCGAACGCGAGTTCGGGTGACACGCCGGCTTGTGAAGCGAGGGCTTCGAGCGTGCCTTCGGGGTCGCCGCCGGTCGGCAGGTAGACGAGGATGACGGGGTCGTTCTCGGCCGGGCTCTGGGCGTAGACGCCCGGTGCGATCTCGAGCCATCCAGTCGGGACGACCGCGGTGGCTCCGTTCGGAAGCTCGACACTTTCGAGCGAGACCTCGGCGAGCTGTGCGGGGCCTTCGGCCTCGCAGGTCGGCTCGCCCTCGGGCAGTTCAAGATCGATCAGCGTGGCGTGCACGATGTCGTTCACGCAGCCGTTGGCGGGGTACACGACGTGCTGGGGGTGTTCGACCCGCACGAGGTAGCCGTTCGACAACACGTCGTTGGCGAACTGTTCGGATTGCACGAACGGGGTGATGGGGTCAGACGTGTTGCCGATCACGACGATCGGCACGCCGCCGCCGTCATAGGGGCCGTCGAGCACGGGAGCGTCGAGCGCCTCGCCCAGGTGCGGGCAGACGGTGGCGGTTTCGGGCAGGTCGATGGCTTCGGTGAGCGGGTACTCGCCCTCAAGCGCAGCTTCGACCTCGTCTTCGAGTTCGAGGGCGAGAGCGACCTGCTCTTCGGCCGTCTCGTTGAACAGCGCCCATTGGTCGAGGCAGTTCACGTGCAGCGTGATGTTGGCCCGATTCACGCCTTGGCCGATCGTGGCGACGTCGACGGCGGCCAAGAAGCCGCTCGGATCGTCGTTCTCGTTGAGATCGAAGATCGCCTGGTGTAGGTCGGGCCACTGGGTCTGGCTGTACAGGCTGCCGGTGATGCCGAGTTGGGCGGCGAAGCTGCTGCCCTCGGCCGCGTCGGCGACGATGTCGAGCTTCTCGGCGGCGTCGTACCAGACGGCTTCGGGGTCGCCGTCGTTAAAGATTGGGCAGGCGTCGCTGTTGCACGAGGCGAGCGCGGCGGCGAACTGATCTTCGATGGGGCCGGTGGTGATGCGAGCGAGGTCGATGGCTTCTTCGACCGTTTCGGCTCGGGCGAGCGGGTTGGCGGCGCCGTCGACGACCATGGCTCGAACGTTGTCGGGGAACTTGGTGGCGTACCAGCCGCCGAGCGTGCTTCCGTAGGAGAAGCCGAGGTAGGAGATCTGGTCGGCGCCAAGTGCCTTGCGCACTTCGTCCATGTCTTGCACGACGACGTCGGTGCCGATGTTGCCGGCAGCGGGGCCCATCGAGGCTTCGCACAGCAGCGAGGCTTCGTTGCCGATTGCGACTTCTTCGGCCGTGTCGGGCAGCTCATCGATCTGGTTGACGATCTCGAACTGCTCGATGCCGCTGCCGCACGCGAACTCTGGCTCAGAGCCACCGACGCCGCGAGGGTCCATGCCGACGATGTCGAACGCGTCGAGCAGCTCGGGCGGAATACCGATCTGTCGGATGAAGGTGACGATCTCGACGGCGCTTGCGCCGGGGCCGCCTGGGTTGACGAAGAGATAGCCGATGCGTTCGTCAGGGTCGGTAGAGCGATGCACGTTGACGGCGATGTTGAGCGTGCCGAGCGACGGGTCCCGGTAATCGATGGGGACTTCGACCGTGCCGCACTGGGTCAGATCGCCGCACGGTTCCCAGTCGATCATCTCGCCATCGAGTGCGAGTGCGTCGGGGCTGACTTCTTCGGGTGCGTCTTCGGGCTCGGCCTCTGGCTCGTCGGCAGGCTCGGGCTCATCCGCGGGCTCAGGCTCTTCTTCGGCTGGCTCGGGTTCGGCCGGTTCTGGCTCGGCGGGTTCGTCTGCTTCCTCGGTGTCTTCGGCCGGTTCAGGTTCGGTCTCGGTGGTCGAGGTGTCGACCGCGTCGGTAGCCGAGTCGGAACTGTCCGACCCGTCGCTCGATGAGCAAGATGCCGCGAGCAGGGCGATGAACAGCAGCGCGACCAACGGACGCAGGAGGTTGTGCATGGACCGAGAGTACCGACTGGGTCGCTTGCCGCCGGGTCGTACCGGCGGTCTTCGCTCTGCGAGCGGCGCGGCTACGGGTTCGAATACTCGCGAAGGGTTGCCACGAGGTCGTCGTTGACGGTGCGGGTGCCTTCGTCGAGACGATTGGCGAACCGGCGTTGCCCCGGCATGCGGACCCCGTCCATGGATTCGAGCTCCGATAAGAACGCATCGCTATGGGTGGCCCAGTCCGGGCCGCTGAGGACTGCGGGCGACATCGCCAAGATGAACTCGCCACCGATGGCTGGACCACCGTCTCGGTTGTCGTGCTGGATGGCTTCGTAGGAGAAGTAGTCGCCGACGAGCCCGGCGGCGAGCAGCTCGATCATCGTGGCGATCGCCGAGCCCTTGTAGCCGCCAAAGGGAAGGATGACGCCGCCGTCGTGCACGGCCTGGGCGTCGGTCGTCGGGTTGCCGTCGGCGTCGAGGCCGACGCCGGGTTCGAGCGGGTGGCCGTCTCGGGCGGCGACGCCGATGTCGCCGCGAGCTTTGGCGGCGGTCGCCATGTCGAAGACGTAGGGGTCGCGGCCGGGGCGGGGCCAGGCGAACGAGATCGGGTTCGTGGAGAAGAAGGCTCGCTTGGCGCCGAACGGCGCAACCATCGGCGTGTGCACTGTGCAGGCCAAGCCGACCAGGCCTCGCTCGGCGAGTGCTTCGACCTCGGGCCAGAGCGCGGCGAAATGGAAGCTGTTGCGGATCAGCAGCACGGCGACGCCGAGCTCGCTGGCTGCGTCGGCGAGCAGCGGCGTTCCGTATTCGATCGCGAGGGGAGCGAAGCCACGATCGCCGTCAAGGCGAATCGCCGCGGGCGTCAGTACCTCTTCGCAGGGCTGAGCGGCTCCGTTCACCTTGCCGCTGCGCAGCGACAGGATGTGGCCGGGCAGCCGGAACAGCCCGTGAGAGACAGCACCATCTCGCTCTGCCGTCGACACCGTGCGAGCCACGGCCGC
>CALDGN010000021.1 GCA_937942965.1 uncultured Acidimicrobiales bacterium
TCCCATTCGTTGGGACCGCGCGAGCCGTACTCGTGAACAAAGGCACCGAAGTCTTCGTGCAGCGATTGGATCTCGGGGTCGTCGGAGGAATGGACCGTGGCGAGCACGTTGTCGATTCCTGCGTCAAAGAGCGCAGTGAGCTTTTCGCTGGCCCGCACCTTGCGAGAGATCGCCCAGATCTCGTAGCTCGGTGCGGCCGAGTCGACATCGCCCATGCCGGACACGAGCTTCATCGGGATGGTCGTATCCCCGATCGCTTCCCCAATCGCAGCGAACACGCCCGGAGCGACGCCCGAGGAGCTCGACGCCATGTAGTGCTGATTGAAGCCCCAGACGAGATCGGGCAGCGTCGACCGAGCCCGGTCGAGTAGTTCCGTGTCGCTCAGCGTCGATAGGTCGGGACGGTTCGCTCGCACCTCGTTGACGTGGGCCCGGTCATCCATGAGCTCGGGCCACTCGGTACGGGTCATGATCCAACCGAGGTGAGCCTCGATGCCCGGCGTCAGGTGGTCTTTGACATCGAGCGGGTGCTCGACATACGGCGGCACATCGGGGTGATCGCCGAAGAAGGCGAGGTCGAGCTGTTCGACCGTGACGGCCGGGTTGCGCACGCCTTGCATGCGAATGTTCGACAGGTTCAGGTAGAAGTGGCCGCCGAAGAAGCCGAAGACCTGCGGAAGGACGGGGTCGTACTCGTCGGCTTCGTAGAGCCCAGCGCGAACGCTGCCCTCGGCAGCGCCGTGGATGATGCCGTCATCCCACGTGAACTTCTGACACAGCGGGCTGACCGGCGAAGGCATGACTTCGCCCGCATTTGCCCGTGTGTAGTGCTGCCAGCGCGCGTCTGGTTCGTAGTCGGTGAACCAGCGATCTCCGAGCATCGTGTGACTTCCCCCTCGTCGTCGTACACCCGAAACTAACCGCGCGATAGGTCACACGCAGAATCGATGAGCGCTCAGGCTCCAAGCGCTCGTAACCGGCGATCACCGATCACGATCAGCGCAAACGCCCAGCCCACCAACAGAACGGTGCCTGCGAGTTGACCGAACAGTGCTTCATCGGGAGCGAGTGTCATCGAAAGCCCGGCCGCCCCGGGCAGAAGCCGGCCAAGCTCGGGAAGCCCAATCAGCAACGGCGGCTGGAGCACGAGAAGCACAGCCAGCCCGATGCCGAGGGCAGCGGGTTGGTTCCGGACCGCCGTTCCGAGCCCGATGCCGAACACTACGAACAGGCCACAAGCGAGCAAGGACCCGGCGAGTGGGCGCAGCACAACCGACGACGTCAAGTCGACGGCAACGTCACTGAACCGGTAGTAGGCGGCGAGCACCGCGAGGGCGACGGCACCGCCGGCCAGCCCGTACACGACGCCGAGCATGAACCCGGTGACGGTCTTCGTCGCCAGCACCCGCGAAGACCGCGGCTCGCTCAAGAGCAGCTGGTCCATCCGACCGAACCGATAGTCCGTCGTCGAACTAACGATGCCAGCGATGAGCGCAAAGGTCAGCGTCGCGACGGTCGAGGCGTGCATGACCCGTTCGATCGTCGCGGTCGAACCCAGCTCGGCGCTGTCGACGGTCGCCAGATTGGCGAGCAGCGAAATCGCTGCCATGAGCATCGAGGCGGCGAGCAAGACCTTCGCAGTTGCGGTCGCGCCCAGATTGAGCAGCTCACTTCGGAGCAGATGCGTGCTCATGCCGGGACCTGGCCGGCATCGAATCCTTGGTCGGCGATGAGGTCGAACACGGCGTCTTCGAGCGTCTGCCCGGACCCCATCAGCTCATCGGCCCGGCCCGCATACGCGACCCGACCTCGGTCGAGGACGACGACATGGTCGACGACCGCGGCGAGTTCCGCGAGTTGGTGGGTCGAGATGAGGACCGCCTTGCCATCGTCGGCCCAGGTTCGCGTCTTGGTGCGCAGCCAGCGGATGCCTGCGGGGTCGAGTCCGTTGGCCGGCTCGTCGAGGACAAGGGTTTCAGGCGACCCGAGCAGCGCAGCGGCGAGTGCGCACCGCTGAGTCATGCCCATGGAGAACGCCCGCAGCCGCTTGTCGGCCACGTCGGCCAACCCGACCTCCGCCAGCGCTGCCTCAACGCGCTCGGGCGGAAGCTGCGCAGCGCAAGCGACCATCGTCAGATGTTGTCGAGCCGTGTGGCTTGGATGCGCGCCGATGCGGTCGACAACTGCGCCGACGGTCTGGCGAGGGTCGCGAAGCGCTCCATAGGAACTCGACCCGAAGTGAGCGAGACCGGACGTTGCTGGGGTGAGGCCGAGCATCGTGCGCACCGTCGTGGTCTTGCCCGAGCCGTTCGCTCCGACGAAGCCGGTCACGGCCCCGAATGGCACGTCGAAGCTGACGTCATCGATCGCCCGGAACCCGCCGAAGTCTTTGGTCAGTCCGCGCACTGTGATCGCGTTCATCAGGCGTTCGATCCGCTGCGATGGCGACGCACAGCCATGATCACGCCTCCAGCGACGGCGTGCAGCAGGAACAACGCAACGACGCCCGCCAGGGCTGCGTGGAGCGCCAGGAACGCGCCGCCCACACCGAGAACGAGCAGGACGATGGGCAGGTGGGCGATGAACTGCGACCGCATCGATGGTTCGGGGGCCAGATCATTTTCGAACGTCATGTTCGGAATATAAGATGACGTCTCAACGGGCACCAGAGACAAAACGGCCGTCGTGTTCGGTTTCGAACCAAAGGATGAAGATGTCCCGAAAACCCGATCCGAGGCCGGCACGAACTCGAGCCCTGCTGTTCGAAGCCCTGCTCGAGCTGATTCAAGAGAAGCGCTGGGAGAAGATCCGGGTGCAGGACATTCTCGATCGCACCGGCGTCGGTCGTTCGACCTTCTACGCGCATTTCGACAACAAGTTCGACCTCTTCACCGCCGAGATCCCCGCCACGGTTCTGGCCATATCCGAGGCCGACGGCGAGCCCGAGCTACTTCCGCTGTTTCAACACGTCGAGTCGATGCGACCGATCCTGTTGCCGCTCATGACCCAACCGCTGCTCGGCGAGATCATGGACACCTTCCACCAACGGCTCGTGGTCGCATGGTCGGCTCATCTTGAACGAATGGGCATCGCCGAAGACCGCCGCACCTTTGCCGCCGAGATCCTGGCCGGCGGCTTCCTTGCTGTGTCGCGTCGCTGGATCAAGGATGGCTGCGCCCGCGACGTCACCCAGGTCTGCGACGAGTTCGCGCACTACTCCAACGAGATCATCGCGGTGTCGCAAGCCGCCTGAAGGTCGAGCTCGGCTAGCGAGTTTCGAAGCGGCCGCCGACGTCGCTGTTCTCGCCCGGCTCGTCATCGGCGATCGGGGCGATGTCGACCGACACTTCGCCCGACTCGGCGACGTGCAGTCGATGGCACGCCACACCCTCGTAGGCGGGCGGGCCGGAGTGGGTTCCGTCGCGCACGTCGAAGCCAGCGCCGTGCAGCGGGCACATCACCATTGCGCCACGAAGACGTCCCTCGCTCAACGGCGTGTCGGCGTGTGAGCAGTTGTCTTCGATTGCGTACAGCTCACCGTCGACACGACACACGACGATGCCGTACTCGCCGACATCCTCGAAGGCGCGCATCTGGCCGTCGGCCAGGTCGCTGAGATCACCGAGTTGTTCGGTCTCGCTCTCTCCCACCTAGGCGGGACCCATCGCGAGGTAGCGGTCGATGTTGTCGTGGAAGTACTTGATGCGTCGTTCTTGATCCGGCATGTAATCGCCGCGGTACCCCCGGCTGCGCAGGCCTTGCTGCTGCGTGGTCCAGATGGCGACGTCTTGATCGATACCTGGTCCACACGAGACTTCGCCAGCGAGCCCGATTTGATGCTCGGCTTGGTGGTCGATTGAGACCCAGTCCTTCATCGAGTTGGAGAAGTACTCGTTGGACCCCTCGGGGAACAGGGTGAGGTACCACATGTCGAAGATGCACGTCTGAGGATCGGTCGGGTGCGGCGTACCTCGGAGCCAGATGCAGCCGTCGGGCTTCATCGAGAAGCTGACGTTCGGGAAGACCGTGTAGTGGTAATGATCGGTGAGTTGCTCGTCGGAGTACGACGAGAAGTCGTAGCCCTTGTCCGGGCCGAGCTCACGCTTGCGGCGCTGCAGCGCCAGGCGCAACCCAGGGAGATCGTCGCGGTAGGGCTCAGGGTCGAGTTCCCAGAACTTGAGGTCTTGGCCGAGGCTCTTGAACGTGCGGTCGGCTTTGCCGCGGTAGTGCGGACCGGGTCCGCCGCCGGGCATGAGCATGCGAGCGTGGCCGCTCGGGTAGAGGTCGAACTGGCAACCGGAGTAGTGCTCATTCATGGCCGGGAGCGTCTGCGGGTGCACGAACGGCAGGTGGTAGCTCTCGTTGAAGTTGTCCTGGACGC